>CACNCX010000001.1 GCA_902619045.1 uncultured Alphaproteobacteria bacterium
AGTATGCGGCTGAGCTAAATAGCCCAAGAGCAAGTATTATTGCTACTTTTAATAGATTTATAACTTTTATTACCTTGTCCATATAAAATAAATCAATACAATATTGAAAAATATAAATTAACGCGAATATATATACTATATGAATTTAACTGGTCAGTTCTTAATTTCAATGCCTTCATTGGAAGATGATAGATTTGAAAAAACAGTAATATATATGTGTGCCCACTCAAAAGATGGGGCTATGGGTATAATAATCAACAAAAAAATTGATTATGACCTTTACCCAGATTTGCTTGAACAACTAGGTATAGACAAGCCATTAGATGATAAAAAACTTTACATTCGCTATGGTGGCCCCGTTGAAAGTGGTAGAGGCTTCGTTTTACATTCTGATGAAGTAATTCAAAAAGAAACCCTAACAATAGATAAAGGTGTTGCGTTAACCAGTACTTCAGAATTTTTTGAAGACCTTTCTAAAGGTAATGGTCCAAAGAATAGTATTCTAGCTCTAGGATATGCAGGTTGGGGTCCAGGACAAATTGAAAGGGAATTAGCTTCAAATAGTTGGATGACACTAAAAGCAAATAGTGATTTTATTTTTGATGAAAAGGTTAATAATAAATGGAATGATGCATTTAACTTATTAGGAATAGATGCAAGTAAACTTTCAATATTTTCAGGCAGCTGTTAATTATAAAATAATATCAAAAACTCTTTCCTTATCTTTTTCTAAAACTTTTTTTATTTTAAACTTTGCAGTTTTTGTAAGCTTCATACCTTTATTAGTCACAAATGATTTCATTTTAATTACTTCTTTTTCCGGCATTTTTCTTTCATATTTCAAAATATGTTTCTTTCCACTAATCATAAATGCTGTCTTCATATTTTATCTCCTTTATGTTTAAGAGAGGTAGATTACCTCTCTTAATTTTTTATATAAGTATTAATCTCTAATTGAATAAGCTACCACTCCAACCTCGGCTTTATCAGTACCAAGTTTTTCAGCTTCTTCACTTATTCTTAATCCCATAATATTTTTAATTAAATATATTACAATATATGAGAAAACAAAAACAAAGATACACACTGATGCGACACCCAGTAATTGAATTGAGTATGATGCATCAGGATTAGTTAGAGGGACAACTAATGTTCCCCAAATACCAGCAAACATATGTACGGGTATTGCACCAACAACATCATCTAGTTTTAATGAATTTAAAAAGTTAGTTCCATAATACATTATTACTCCACCAACTGCCCCAATTCCGATTGCAAGCAATGGACTAGGCATTAATGGCTCAGCTGTTATTGAAACTAAACCTGCAAGTGCTCCATTAAGCATCATGACAATATCAGTTTTTCCACCTATTAATCTTGTTATTGCTGCGCCAGCCATACATCCACCACACGCTGCAAGTTGAGTGTTCATGAAGATTTTTGACATTGCTGTTGCATCTTCATAAGAACCTAATGCAAGTTGCGATCCGCCATTAAAACCGTACCAACCCATCCATAAAATAAATGTTCCTAATGTAACTAAAGGAATTGATGATGGAGCAAATGGAGCCATATTAGCTGGTTCTCCACTCGCACTGAATCTTCCAAGTCTTGGACCTAAAAGAATTACTCCTGCTAAAGCTGCAGAACCACCGCAAGCGTGGACTAATGTTGAGCCAGCAAAATCTGCAAAACCTAGGGCGTCTAACCATCCTCCACCCCATTCCCAACCCATTTGAATTGGATAAATTACTCCTCCAAGAACTGCAGCAAAAGTGAAGAAAGGCCAAATTTTTATTCGCTCTGCAACAGCACCAGATACAATTGAAACAGTTGCACAAACAAATAAAGCTTGAAAAAACCAATCTGACGCATCTGAATAACCTGTTTCCATAGATGAATTATCAGTCCATATAGATGGTGTACCAACATAACCTCCTTCAGGAACAGAATATCCAAGATTATAGCCAATTAAATAGAAAACAATTGAAACAATTGCGAACTTTCCAATATTTTTAGCAGCAATAGTTGATACACTTCTCGTTGTAACGAGACCTGATTCTAAAAATAGAAATCCTGCAGCCATCCACATGACTAAAAATCCACATACTAAAAAAGAAAATGTATTAAATATATATGCTACTTCAGCGTCAACCTCTGCTCTCACAGATGAACTTAGCAATAAAATAAAAGAGAAAATTGCAAAAAGACTAAAAAATTTTTTATACATTATTTAACTCCATATAAAATTATAAACACATAACTAACCTTTAGTTATGCATTACTTCATGCGTAGCTATGGAAATTAATTAATAAGATCCGCGTTCCTTCGGGTATACCTACTTCCGATTTGCAAACTGCAAATTGAACGATTTAATAACTTTGCATGCGTTCCTTCGACTTTCGTCTACTTCCGTCACCCTATAAGATGATGAACGTGATATGACTTATAACAACTATTTAGAAAGTATCAATAAATAGTATTTAATTTAATTACTAAAATATAATTAGTTTTCTAAACTCATTTTATTAAAAAAAGTTCCTTCTTTTTTTAACCAACCATTAATCGTATCAAGAAAATTGTTGCTTAAATAGTAGTTTTTGATTCGTTTGTCAGATTTACTTTGCTCTTTAACAAAAATATTTTTTTCTAAAGCTTCGTTTAAAATTGATTGAATAGATGATCTGGAGCCAATTGATTTAGGTATATTTGCACATATTGCTTCAAATGAAATTCCACTTAGCATATTATTTTCATAAATTTCTAGAGAGATCACGTGGTGTAAAATTGACTTGAATAAAAATTTTGAGACATAATCTTCTGAAAAGAAGCTTGAATATATATTTCTTTTCTTTTCTTTAATAATTTCTGTTTCTGTCATTTGAGTCTCCGACTAATATTTAGCAAATTCGGGAGAGCAAATGCTCTCCCATTTATTAGTGACCAACTATAAGGAGTTGATTTGCTAATCACTAAATTCATTAGTCTCTGATGCTGTAAGCCATAACACCTACTTCAGATTTATCAGTACCAAGTTTTTCAGCTTCTTCACTAATTCTAATACCAAAGAGCATTTTCATGATGTACCAAATGATAAATGATACAACAAAAACGAAAACATTAATTGCAATTATACCGTAAAGTTGTGCGCCAAAACTTGCTGCACTATTAGAAATTGGAACAACTAATGTTCCAAAAATTCCAGCAAAACCATGTACAGGAATTGCTCCAACAACATCATCAATTTTAAATGAAATTAAAAGTCTTGTTCCATAGAACACAATTAATCCACCAATTGCACCAATGATTACTGCTAGGAATGGCGAAGGTGCTAATGGTTCTGCAGTAATTGCTACTAAACCACCTAGTGCACCATTAAGCATCATTACAACATCTGTTTTACCAGTTACTAACCTTGAAATAACTGCACAAGCCATTACACCTGCACCAGCTGCCAAGTTAGTATTTATATATATAGTCGCTACTGCTGTAACGTCATCGAATGTACCCATTGCTAATTGTGATCCACCGTTAAATCCGAACCATCCGAGCCATAGAATAAATACACCAAGAGTTGCAAGAGGTATTGAAGAATTTGCAAAAGGCTCCATTGGAGCTGCTTCACCGCTATCAGTGAAACGTCCTAATCTTGGACCTAGTAAAATCGCACCAGCTAGTGCTGCTGCTGCCCCTGCACTGTGAACTAGAGTTGATCCAGCAAAATCTGAGAAACCTGCTTCTGCTAAGTATCCTCCACCCCACTGCCAACCCATTTCGATTGGATAGATGAAACCAGTTAATAAAGCACAAAAAATAAAGAATGGCCAAATTTTGATTCTTTCAGCTAGTGTTCCAGATACAATTGAGCAAGTTGTTGCACAAAATACCATCTGAAAGAACCAGTCAGAACCATCTGAATAACCTGTATCAAGAGCGCTACCATCACTCCAAGGAAGTGGAGATCCAATAAAACCGCCTGCAGGAATGCCATATGCCATGTTATATCCAACTAACCAGAACATTAAACCAGCTATTGAATATAAGCCTATATTTTTTGCAGCAATTGTTGCTACACTTTTGGACGTAACAAGTCCTGATTCAAGCATTGCAAATCCTGCTGCCATCCACATGACTAAGAACCCAGATACAAGAAATAGGAATGTATTTAAAATGTATTGCACTTCACCGTCTACTTCGGCTCTTGCATATGAACTGAAGAGCATAAAGACAGCAAGAATGCTAATGAAATATATAGATTTTTTTAACATTAATCCTCCATTATAAATTTCACTGTACATGACTCACATTGAGTCATGCGTTACTTTTCATGCTTAGCTATGGAAATTAAATAATAAGATCCGCGTTCCTTCGGGTTCAACCTACTTCCGATTTGCCATAGGCAAATTGAACGATATTATAACTTTGCATGCGTTCCTTCGACTTTCGTCTACTTCCGTCACCCTGTAAGGTGATGAACGTGATTACTGATTTAGTTTAATATTAATTTTTAGTAAGATTATAATCGTTAACATTAATATGCAAAAAATGCATATAGTAATATTTCCCTGTTTTATGGGAAATATTAGCTATTTTATTGTTGATAAATCAGTCCAAGCAGAGTTATTGTTACTAGAATTTACACTTGCATTAATAAATTTCATAATATGCAAACCATCATCAATATTTGGGAGTAACTTTAATAAATATTCCTTATTTTCCTTATTTTGTATAACATCGGCAGCGTCTGAATAAATCTGTGCAAATGCTTCAAGATACCCTTCTGGATGACCAGCAGGGATTCGCACGTTAGCCTCAGTTCCTTCAACTTTGATAGAACCGCCCCTTGTTATTATTTGGCTAGGTTCTCCTACTTTACTAAATGTTGCATAATTTGGATTTTCTTGACTCCATTTTAAAGCTCCCTTTTCTCCATAAATAGCTACAGTAAAATTATTTTCTTCTCCTGTCGCAACTTGAGAGATAGATAATGAGCCCTTAGCTCCGTTGTTTAATCTTATCATTATTGACGCATCGTCATCTAATTTTCTTCCTTCAACAAATGTTGTAAGATCTGCACTAACTGATTGTAATTTTAATTGAGTTATAAATTCCAATAAATGCATAGTGTGACTACCAATATCACCTACACCTCCTGCAGCTCCACTTCTTAAGGGATCTGTTCTCCATTCTGCTTGTTTATTTGAACCAGAATCCTCTTCTTTTGATCCAAGCCATCCTTGCAAATAAGATCCTTTAACAATTCTTATTTTTCCAAGTGCTCCATTTTCAATAAGTGATCTCATACCTCTAACAACTGGATATCCAGAATAATTATGAGTTAAGAAAAAATGAGCATCAGATTTAGAAACTGCATCAACTAATTTATGAGCATCTTCCATTGAAGAGGTCATAGGTTTGTCACAAATGACATGAATATTTTTATTTAGAAATTCAATTGCTGGTGCAGCATGCATATGATTTGGTGTAACAATAGATACTACATCAATACCATCATCTCTTTTAGCTTCTTCCTCAGCCATCGTTTTAAAATCAGGATAACTTCTTGAAGGATCGAGACCAATTTCTTCAGCAGATTTTGCTGCTTTTTCTGGAGTTGAAGATAAACAACCAGCAACAAATTCATATTTATCATCCATTCTTGCACATAGACGATGAACAGCTCCAATAAAAGCTCCTTGACCACCACCTATCATTCCTAATTTTAATCTTTTTGCCATTTAAATTCCTTCCTAAATACCTAAAAGTTTTTTATTAGTTTCTTCATCCATTCCTGAGTCAGCAAAATCATCAAATGCTTTTTCAGTTACATCGATAATATGTTCTTTTATAAATTTGGCACCCTCTTCTGCTCCTTGTTGAGGGCTTTTTATACAACATTCCCATTCTAGCACTGCCCATCCATCAAAATTATAACCAGATAGTTTTGAAAAAATAGATTTAAAGTCAACCTGACCATCTCCCAATGATCTAAATCTGCCTGCTCTATTAATCCAAGATTGAAAACCTCCGTATACACCTTGTTTCCCACTTGGATTTAATTCTGCATCCTTTACGTGAAACATTTTTAATTTGTCATGATAGATATCAATATGATCTAAATAATTTAAATGTTGAAGAATAAAATGACTTGGATCATAAAGCATATTACATCGTGGATGATTACCAACCTTTTCTAAAAACATTTCAAAAGTAATGCCATCATGGAGGTCTTCACCAGGATGAATTTCATAACAAAGATCTACCCCAGCTTCGTCAAATTTATTTAAAATTGGTTTCCATCTTTTTGCAAGTTCATTAAAAGCTTCATCTACTAATCCTTCTGGTCTTTGAGGCCATGGATATAAATATGGCCAAGCTAGCGCACCAGAAAAAGTTGCATGTGCATTTAGTCCAAAGTTCTTTGAAGCCATTGCTGCTTGCATTAATTGATCAATGGCCCATTCTTTTCTTTTAGTTGGATTACCTCTTACTTTTTCATCTGCGAATCCATCAAAAGGAATATCGTATGCAGGATGAACAGCAACAAGCTGACCTTGAAGGTGAGTAGATAGCTCTGTCAGTTGTAAATTATTATTTTCAAGAATTCCTTTTATATGATCACAATAATCTTTACTTTCAGACGCTTTTTTTAAATCTATTAATCTTGAATCCCAAGAAGGTATCTGTACGCCTTTATATCCTAAATTAGAAGCCCATTTTGAAATTGACTCTAATGAGTTAAAAGGTTCATCATCACTTACAAACTGGGCAAGAAATATTGCAGGGCCTTTTATTTTTTTCATATTAAATCTCCATAATTATTTAAACACGAAACAGTTAGGTAGTCATTAAATTTTTAAAATTTTCGTAAAGTTTTTTAGTATTTTTGTTCATTTCTTGAATATTATTTCTAAGCGATTTATCCAGTTCATCAATAGAATTTTTTCCTAAATATTTTTCTAAAGCATTTTTTAATTCAGGAACTTTAGACCATTTAATAATTGTGTTTTCATCTACTTCTATATGAAATTGAATGCCATAAGCATGATTTTTATACTTAAATATTTGAAATTTTGTAATATCTGATGAACCCAAAATAGTAACTTCAGAATTATTTAGTTCACTTACTTCGTAACTATGCCATTGCAATGCTTTAATCTGATTATCAAAATTTTGAAAAATTTGATCCTTTTTTTTATTATCTAAAATATTAATATTTAAAATCCCAATTTCTGGAGGATTAGATTTAATTACTTTACCGCCAAGAATTTCACCTAAAAATTGACAGCCTAAACAGATTCCGAGATATGGTTTTTGATTATTTAGAACAAATTCCTTTATCTTATTTTTTTCATCAATCATCCACGGATATTGTTCTTCCATCCAAGTATCCATTGGTCCACCTAAACATATCATTCCATCAAACATATCAAGATTAACAGGAACCTTTTCTCCTTGATCCAATCGAATAATAGTTGGTTCTACTAAGTCTTCATTCATTAACTTGGTAAAGTACCCAGGTGTTACTAAGGGAGTATGTTGAAGAATAATTATTTTATGAGACACTTTGTTCTAAGTTGAGTAATCTTTTTTTTAATTTGATTCCCCCTCTACCAGAAAATCCTCCAAGTTTACCATCACTACGAATTACACGGTGACAGGGGATAATAAGTAAAAGTTTATTTTGTCCACAAACATTACCTACATATCTTGGAGACGTACCAACTTTTTTTGCTATTTCTCCATATGTTGAAACTTTACCATATTTAATTTTAGATAATTCTTTCCAAATTTTTTTTTGTAAAGGGGAGCCTTCAAGAGAATAGTTAATTTTAAAATTTTTAAGTTTTCCAGAAGCATATAAATTAATCTGATTTTTAATGTTAATTAAATCAATTGTTTTATTTGTTTTACCAAAGCTAAGTGAATAAACATTACCACTGTTTTTTTTCACTGTAATCCAACCAAGTTTAGTTTCAAAACAAGCTGTTTCCATATAAAATTAATAACATTATTGAATGAATCTATCAAAATAATTTATAGTAAATCATGGATGAAGATAATTTAAATTTAGAAATTAGAAAATTTCTTAAACAAGTTGGTATTAGCTCGCAACGTGAAATAGAAAATTACATACGAAAAAAATTTTCTGAAGGAAGTATCAAAATAGGTGAATCTATAAAAGTGTCTATGAATTTATCATCTGAAGATGGAGAACTTAATCATTCAATTAATGAATCTTTGAAAATAAAATAAATAATTTTTAGTATGGTTTAAAGTTTAATTTATACGTGATTGGATTTTATCAATATTTTCAAGTTTAGATAATGGTCCAATACTTGATATAGTTATTGGCCCTTTTACAATTTCATTAGCAATCTTTTGAACAGTTTCTTTAGAGACCTTGTCTATATTTTTAATAGTTTCAGCTGGGTCGATTATTCTATTAAAGACCAGAAGTTGTCTAGCAGCACTTTCACATCTTCTAAATGCACTTTCTCTTCCCATCATTAAACTTGCTTTCAACTGAGCTTTACCTCTATTAATTTCCTTGTCTGTAATTGAGTTAGGACTTTCGTTTAATTGATCACATAAAACAGGTATGAGTTCTTGAATTTGATTTTCTCCTGTCCCACAATAGATACCAAAAACACCTGTATCAGTGTAAGATGAGCTGAAAGAGGAAATGCCATAAACAAGGCCACGTTTCTCTCTAATCTCTTGAAACAATCTTGATGACATACCTCCACCTAATAAAGAAGAGTAAACCAATAAAGAGTAGTAGTCATCATGGTGGTAATCTATACCTTCAAAACCAAGCAATAGATGAATCTGTTCTAATTTTTTATCTTCTCTGTATTCTCCAGATTTATAATCTGCTTTTTGTCTTTCAGTATATAATCCAGTTGGAAGATTAGTGCATGATTTTTTGATTGATTCTACAAATTGATCATGGTCAATTTTTCCTGCTGCGCTTATAATCATTTTTTTTGGATTATAATGATTCATCATAAAATCTTTTACTTCGTCTCTTGAAATATTTTTAATAATATCAGTTTTACCCAATATGGAACGTCCCATTGGCTGATCTGGGTATGCTTTTTCTTGCCAATAATCAAAAATCATGTCGTCAGGAGTATCAAGGTACATTCCAATTTCTTGAATTATAACTCCTCTTTCTCGGTTAAGTTCATCTTCAGCAAATGTAGAATTTTGCAAAATATCTGTCAGAATATCTATTCCATAATGTAGATCATCAGCTAAGAGCTTTACATAATAAGCTGTTATTTCCTTTGAAGTATAAGCATTTATATCTCCACCAACATTTTCAATTGTTTCAGCAATTTGAAGAGCATTTTTAGTTGATGTACCCTTAAAAGCCATATGCTCTAAAAGATGAGCAACACCATTTATGTCTTTTGTTTCATCTCTACCACCAACAAAATTCCAAATACCCATTGATACTGTTTCCAGCCCTGGCATATTCTGGGTTACTATTCTTAATCCGTTTTCTAGTGTTGTAATTTTATGCATTGCTTATTTTTTCTAAGATAAAGTTTTTTACATCTATAGTACTATTGGGTAATATAGTCATCTTTTCCTCTTTATCAAAGAGATTGCTTAATTCTTTCGGTATATCAATTTCTTTATTAATTGCTTTATTCACGGCATAGTCAAATTTTGCAGGATGTGCACAAACCAAAGATACCCAAGCTTCATCATCTTTTTTATCTAATAATACTTTTAGTCCTGTTGCAGTATGTGGATCAGCAATATAATTATATTTTTCATATACATATTTAATTGTCTCCAGAGTCTGATTATCATCAATTGAAGAAGCCTTATATATTTGCTGAAACTTAGCTAATACTGAGTCATCAAATTGATAAAAACCTTTTGATGAAAAGTTTTCAAATACTTCATTTACTCTTTTGCTATCTCTATTAAGGCTTTCAAAAATTTGCCTCTCAAAGTTACTTGAAACTTGTATATCCATACTAGGGCTATATGTTTGAGAAACAGATTTTTTTTTCATTTCTCCATTGTCTACTATTGACTTTAAAATATCATTAGAATTAGTTGAAATATGTAAATGACTAATAGGTAATCCCATTTGTTTAGCAACAAAGGCTGAAAAAATATTACCAAAATTTCCTGAAGGAACAATAAAATTAATTTGCTGTTTATCAGTTTGCAAGTAAGCCCAAAAATAATAAACAACTTGCGCAATTAATCGTGCCCAATTTATAGAGTTTACAGCAGTTAAAGAAGTGGACTTTTGTATTTCATCATCAACAAATAATTCTTTGACAATTTTTTGACAATCATCAAAATTACCATCTATAGCAATATTATAAATATTGTTATCGATTACTGTGGTCATTTGTTTTTGTTGAATAGGTGATACTTTATTATGAGGATGTAGAATAAATACATTTATATCTTTTTTTGATTTAAAAGAATGAATTGCAGCTGAGCCAGTATCACCAGAAGTTGCACCTAAAATAGTAATTTTTTTTGGAGAAATCTTTAAACTTGTAGAAAATAGGTTGCCAAGAAATTGTAAAGCATAATCTTTAAACGCATAAGTAGGCCCATAAATTAACTCTAATAAAAATTTATTATTTTCTAATTCTACTAAAGGAGCTATTTTTTCATGATTAAAATTTGCATAAGTTTCATTTAAAATTTTTTGTAATTCAAATTTTTCTATATTTTCATTTACATAAGGAAAAATAATTTCACATGCTACTTCTTCGTATGATTTATTTTTTAAACTTAGTAAGTCTATTTTGGGCCAGCTTTGGGGTAAATATAGACCACCATCTCTCGATAATCCTTGATAGAGAATGTCGTTGAATGATCTGCTTAGAGAATCATCTCTTGTGCTTAAATATTTCATTAAAGATAGCGATTAGTAATATATTCTTTGAAATATTTAGCATTTAAAGGCGACTTTGTAACCTGTTCTAAAACCTCATTAGTTGAAAAAAAACTAGCTTTTTCATGGATATTTTTTTTAAGCCAATTTACTAAATTTGAAAATTCACCATTTTCTATTTCCTTATCTAATTCCTTTTGATCAGTTCTCAATTGAGACGCAAATTGAGCAGCAGTAAGTGCTCCTAATGAATATGTTGGAAAGTATCCAAATAATCCAGCAAACCAATGAATATCTTGCAAACATCCATCAGTGTCTTTATTTATCGATAAATTAAATAATCTATTAAATTCACCATTCCAAGCATCAGGAATGTCTGCAACATTTATTTCATTGTTAAAAATTTTTCTTTCTAAATTAAATCTTAAAATAATATGCAGGGGGTAGGTAACTTCATCTGACTCAACTCTTATAAAAGATTTGTTTACTCGAGTACCTAATTTGTAAAGATTGTCAGGATCTGTAGCTTTGTCTTTAAGATTAAATTGTTTATTTAAAGTATTAGATAAAAATTTTTTAAAAGCTAAAGATCTTGTGATTTGCATTTCAATTAATAGTGATTGACTTTCATGCATAGCCATTCCTCTAGATTTACCTGCTGGCTGATGCATCCAATCTTTTGGTAGGTTTAGCTCATATAATGCATGACCAGTTTCATGCATAACACCATCTAAAGATGAAAATGGATTGTCATTATTATATCTAGTTGTAATTCTAACATCATTTGTAGATCCTCCACAAAAAGGGTGGACACTTTTATCAAGTCTTCCCCTTGTAAAATCAAAACCTATTTGTTTCATTATATATTCAGAAATATTTTTCTGCTTTTCTTCATCTATACATGTTTCAAATTGAAGTGTTTCTTCATTTCTTTGCTTATCTATAATTTTGTCAATAAGTGGTGATAGAAATTTTTGTAAATCATCAAATACTTCAGATATTTTATTTTCTTCTGAAGAAGGTTCAAATTTATTTATTAGAGCTTCATACGGAGAAACTTTAAAAGTTTCTCCTAAAATATTAGCTTCTTCTTTCGTTAAATTTATGAGTTCTTCTAAATCTTTTTTTACTAAATTAAAATCCGACTTTTCCCTGGCCTCTTGCCAAACACCTTCACAATTAGCTGAAGATTTTGAAATTTTTTCTACAAGCTCCGTTGGTATAGCAGAAGCTAATTTATATTCTCTATCCATTTCATTTAAGTTTTTCAGATCACTATTATTTAGGTTAAGTTTCTTTGAGTCTTCAATTAAATCACCAACTTCAGAAGATGAAATTTTACTATGACTAAGTTTTGATAAATAGGCTAATTGCTCTGATCTTTGATCTCTTGAGCTGCTCGGCATCATTGTTGCCATATCCCAGTGTAAAATACCTGCAATATCTGATGTCAGTGAAGCTTCATTAAAGATTTCTTTAAGTTTAAAATATGTTTTCATTTTTTCATCCTAAATAAATAAATTATAAAAATAATCAAAAAAGAAAAGCTCATCAAAAACCATGTAATTGCATACTGCAAATGATTATTTGAAAAATTATGATTTTGAGATGAAGGTATTAAGAAATTCTCTGCATAATTGCTCATATTTTTAATGAAAAATTTCTGATTAATCTTAACATTTAAGTAAGTTTGAATTTGCTCCAGATCATAATAATACCATTCATTTGAAGAGATAGAATTCTCAGGAGTAAACATCTGTTTTTGAGTTGGGTATCTGATATACCCAAGAATCTCACCATTTATTATTTCATTATTGTTTTTAAAATAATCATATCTACTTTGTTCAAACCAACCTTCATCAATTAAATAATTATTACCATGATTATCTGATAATAAACTTGCTATTCTAACACCAGAAATACCATTCAATGTTTTTGCAGGGAAAAAAATTTTTTTACTTCTGTCAACAGTTCCAAAAGTGATAACTTTAGTAAACTCATCAATGTTTGGATACTTCATTTTTCCCATTGAAAGTGAAAGTGGTTTTTGGTCCTTAAGTTCATTAAATTCGGCTATAATTTTTTCTTTCCATTCCAATCTCTGCAATTGCCAAATTCCTAAAAATATTGTCAGTGCAACACAAAATAAACTGAATAAAAAAAATTTTAATGGAAAGTTTTTAATTTATGCACCCCAAACATAAACGCAGACAAACAAGAAAAGCCAAACTACGTCAACAAAGTGCCAGTACCATGCAGCTGCCTCTAATCCAAAATGCCTATCTGGAGTAAAATGATTTTTATAAACACGATACAAACAAACAGCTAAGAATGCTGTTCCAACCATTACGTGAAATCCATGAAAACCGGTCGCCATGTAAAATACTGATGGATATATCCCATCTGTAAAACTGAAATAATGATGAGCTGCCTCGTAATATTCTACACCCTGCATAATTGAGAAGAAAATTCCAAGACCAACAGTACACCATAATGCTTGAATAGCTTGATCTCTATGGCCTTCTCTAACAGCGTGGTGAGCCCATGTACAAGTAGTACCCGACATTAATAAAATTAATGTATTTAAAAAAGGAACATCAAGAGGATCAAATGTTTTAATACCCTCTGGAGGCCAAATACCTACAGCACCATTACTGTCAAAGGTTTCTGAGAATTCTTCTATAGGTAGTTTAGGTGTTAAACTTGCATCAAAGAAAGCCCAAAAAAAAGCAACAAAGAACATTACTTCTGATGCAATAAAAAGCGCCATTCCATATCTTAATCCGAGTTCCACAACAGGTGTGTGAACTTTTTGGAAAGTTGATTCTTTAATTACATCTCTCCACCATAGGAACATAATAGTTAACAAACCAATAGTTCCAAGAATTAAAAGCCAAGAAGTTCCGTAGTGCATATAAAATACAAGACCAGCTGCCATTGCAAGTCCAGCTATTGATGAAAGGAAAGGAAGAGGACTTGGGTCAACCAAATGATATGGATGTTTTTGCCCTGTGGTTGTGGATTTATTAGCCATTTATTAATCTATATATTTAAAAAAGGTATATGACAATGTTATCTCTTCAACATCTTTCATTGTTGGATCCTCATTAATTGAGGGATCAATGTAAAACACAACAGGCATTTCAACTGTTTCTCCAGGTTTCAAAGCCTGCTTTTCAAAACAGAAACACTGAGTCTTAATAAAATAAGGACCAACCTTTTCTGGTAAAACATTAAATGTCGCAGTACCGATAGTTTCAATATCAGATAGATTAGTAGCTGTATAATTAACAAGTTTATTTTCACCGACTTTAAATCTGATATTTTCTGGTGCAGTAAAAGTCCAATTTATACTGTCATTAACGTCAGCGTTAAAGTTAAGGTTAATATCTCTTTCCAAAATTGATGATGAAAGAAACTCAGATGTACTTGTCTTACCACCATAACCGGTAACACGACAAAATAAATCATATAAGGGTACCGAAAAAGCTACTAATGTAATCATTGTTAAAACAATAAATGATAATCCTATAGCTGTTCTGGTATTTGTCATTATACTCCAAAAATATTAGCCTTAAATAAAGTCCATAAATAAAAAAATGCGACAATACAAAGCAAGATTATTAAAGTTATAATATTTTTTCTTCTTCTGTTTTTCATCTTAACACCACATGATCAATCAACAATGCTGAAAATAAACTAAATAAGTAAAGGATTGAAATAGCAAAGAATTTTAATCCTTCAGAATTTGGTATTGATTTTTTTTCCTTAGATTTTTTTAACTTTAATGAGCTATTAAATAGTAATAAGTTTAAAATTGTAACTATAGTTAAGTATATTATTCCAACATTGTTATCTAAATATGGAAGATAGCTCGATAAAATTAATATTACAGCATAATAAACAATCTGTTTTTTTGTATCATCAATGCTACTTACATTTGGTAACATGGGCACATTAGCATTTTTATAATCATTATATCTATATACTGATAAGGCCCAAAAATGAGGTGGTGTCCAAAAAAATATAATTACAAATAAACTAATTGGTAAAAAACTTAATTCTGGTATAACTGCTGTCCATCCAATAATTGGAGGTATTGCTCCTGCTGCTCCTCCAATAACTATATTTAATGAAGTTGTTCGTTTAAGCCAAAATGTATAAATAAATACATAAAAAAGAATTGTAAAAAGAAGCAAACTTGTTGCTAATGAATTTGAGAACCATTGCATCAAAATTAAAGAAATAGTTCCTGTTAGTATTCCTACTACTAAGGCTTCATTTTTTGAAACTACTCCAAGTGGAATTGGTCTTAGTTTTGTTCTTTCCATAGTTTTATCAATATCTTCATCAAACCACATATTGATTGCAGCTGAAGAACCAGCTCCTAATGCAATAGCAACTATTACCATAAAACTATTTAGGAATGTGATTTGCCCTGGTGCCAAAAACATTCCAACAAACGCTGTAAAGATAACCAAGGACATAACTCTTGGTTTCATTAGTTCGAAATAACCTTTAAATTTTCTTAAAAGAAAATTATTACTATAACCAGCTTCTAAGGATTTAGCATCCACGTAAATTATCCTTTGAATTTAGGTAAAGTCTCAAACTGATGGAATGGCGGAGGTGAAGATAGTGTCCACTCAAGAGTATCAGCTCCTTCTCCCCAAGGGTTTGAAACTTCTTTCTTTCCAAAAAATAATGCATACACAATCGCGAAAAGGAATATCAATGTTGCAGCAAAAGAAATGTAAGAACCATAAGTTGATACAAGATTCCATCCTGCATAAGCATCTGGATAATCTGGAATTCTTCTAGGCATTCCAGCAAGTCCAAGGAAATGTTGAGGAAAAAATGTTACATTTACCCCAATAAAAAATAACCAAAAATGTAGTTTTCCTAAGAATTCATTATATTTTCTTCCAGACATTTTTCCAAACCAATAGTAGATACCCGCAAAAATTCCAAACATAGCTCCCATACTCAGGACATAATGGAAGTGTGCAACAACATAATACGTATCATGCATTACAGTATCTATTCCAGCATTGGCAAGAATGACTCCTGTTACGCCTCCAAGTGTAAATAAGAAAACAAATCCAATTGCAAATAACATTGGAGTTTCAAATGTAAGTGATCCACCCCACATAGTTGCAATCCAGCTGAATATTTTTATACCAGTAGGAACAGCAATAATAATTGTAGCTAGCATAAAATATGCTCTTAAATCTGCACTCATACCAACTGTAAACATATGGTGAGCCCACACGATAAAACCTATAAATCCTATTGCTATCATAGCATAAACCATTCCTAGATATCCAAACACTGGTTTTCTAGAGAAAGTAGAGATGACTTGGCTTACAATTCCAAAAGCTGGTAATATCATGATGTAAACTTCAGGATGTCCAAAGAACCAAAATAAGTGTTGGAAAAGAACTGGATCTCCACCACCTGCAGGATTAAAGAATGTTGTACCAAAGTTTCTATCAGTTAGAAGCATTGTAATTGCTCCAGCTAAAACAGGAACAGCTAACAAAAGTAAGAATGCTGTAATTAACATAGCCCATACAAATAAAGGCATCTTATGAAGGGTCATTCCAGGTGTTCTCATATTAAGTATTGTTGTTATAAAATTAACTGCACCTAAAATTGAGGAGGCACCTGCTAAATGAAGAGCAAAAATTGCCATATCAACAGATGGTCCTGCATGTCCAAGTTTATTTGAGAGTGGTGGATAAATTGTCCATCCCGTACCAGCACCAGTTCCTATTGTTGCTGAAACAACTAATAAAACGAGGGCAGGAACAAGTATCCAAAAACTAAAGTTATTCATTCTTGGGAAAGCCATATCAGGTGCACCGATCATTAATGGAACAAACCAGTTGCCAAAACCACCTATTAATGCAGGCATTACAACGAAGAATACCATTAACAAACCATGAGCAGTAATAATTACATTCCAAACTTGTCCATCTGCAACAACGTCTAGGCCAGGTGCTGCTAATTCAGCTCTCATTAATAATGAGAAGAAGCCTCCAACTAATCCAGCTAGTATAGCAAATATGATATAGAGAGTTCCAATATCTTTATGATTGGTAGAAAAAAACCATCTTTTTATAAATCCTGGTTTATGATCATGATGGTCGTGACTTGCTGAATCTGCGTAACTCATTTTTCTCCTATTCTATTATATTCTCTGTAGTTGTTATTTCGTTTGCAAATGCTAACTTATTTTTTTGTTCAATTATCCAGTTATTAAAATCTTTTTCATTAAGTGCCTCTATGACAATGGGCATATACCCATGACCTGTTCCACATAATTCAGAACATTGACCTCTATATATTCCTGGCTCATCAATATTGAACCATGTTTCATTAAGTCTACCAGGAACCGCATCTTTTTTTACACCTAAAGAAGGCATAGCAAAACTATGAAGCACATCACCAGCAGTAACCAATACGTGAATATTTTTATTTGCTGGTAAAACTAGGTGGTTATCTACTGTTAATAATCTTATGTCACCTGGTTCTAGTTCATCATCAGGTATCATGTAGCTCTCAAAAGAAATGTCATCATGTTCTGGATATTGATACTCCCAGTACCACTGATGACCTATTACTTTAATAGTCATATCTGTTTCAGGTATTACATCTTGTTGATATACTAACTTAAAAGATGGGATTGCCATGAAAATTAATATTATTACTGGAATTCCAGTCCAGAGAATTTCTATGAATGTGTTATGAGTAGTTTTAGAAGCAACTGGATTCGCTTTTCTTCTAAATCTAAATACAACATAGAAGATTAGAAATAGGACAAATATTGTGATTGCAGTCATCATAATTAATACAAAATTATGAAGATCGTAAACATTTCTCATAACGTCACTTGCAGGTGTTTGAAAACCTAACTGCCAATCAGAGATACCATTTGCTGATGAAGCAAAAGTAATAAATGTAGCGGTAATAAAGGATAAAATACGCATTTTATTTAGATATTGTATACACTAATAAATAAATTATTCAGTAAATTAACCAGTGATTTAGAGGCAAAATTCTAGGACAGGTTGTCGCTCATTATGATTTATTCAATGACCGATTGAATAGAAAAAATTGCAGCTGTTGTTGCAGTGTCTGAGCGTAAAATTCTTTTTCCTAAAGATACAGATATACATGAAGATATAGAAGAGATGGTTTTTCGTTCCTTTTCAGAAAAACCACCTTCAGGTCCAATAATGACAGCCCATTTTTTGTATTTTTTTGTTTCATTAATTATTGAATTGTAAATAGTTGGTAAATTTTCATTTCCTTCATCACAAAAAACTAACCCTCTATCAGATGGAAAAATGTTAACTAAATCATCTAGTTTAATTGTTTTATCTAAAGTTGGAATAGACAATCTCTCAGATTGTTCTGATGCTTCAATCATATTTAATTCAAAATTTTTAAAATTTATTTTTGATTGATTTGTATATTCTGTCAAAATTGGAATAAATCTAGAGATGCCAAGCTCTGTAGCTTTTTGAATAGTAATATTCATTCTATAAGATTTAATTGGAGCAAATATTAACCATAAATCAGTTTCCTGAGGAATATCTCTCAATTTATTTTGTATTTGTAAAACAATGTTGTCTCTATTGATTGAGATTACTTTAGATAACCATTCACCAGTAAAACCATCAAACAAATTAATGCTATCTTCTTTTTTGATTCTAAGAACATTTTTTAAAAAGTGATGCTGCTTATTTTTTATATAAATTAAAATATTGGCTGATAATTTTTTTGAGACAAATAATCGTGTTTTAGACATTTTCATTTTAATAATTTAGAATTATAACATTATATTCATATATGTGGGATAACTTAGTTGTAAAAAAAGTATTAGATTACTTCGAGTTAATCAGACTTAATAAACCTATTGGCTTCCTTCTATTAATGTGGCCTTGCTGGTTTAGTTTAGCGTTACTAAAGACAGAAACTTCCAAACTATTATTTTGGTATTTACTTTTTTTAATTGGTTCTTTTTTAATGAGAAGTGCGGGTTGTATAATTAATGACATCATTGATATTGATTTTGATCAAAAAGTTACACGTACTAAATTTAGACCTTTAGCATCAAAAAAGATTTCTATCACTGAAGCAATATTATTATTAATAATATTATTGGTAATTAGTTTTTTCATTCTTATCGAGTTTAATTTTAAATCAATCGTATTGGGTTTGTTGAGTGTGCCATTTGTTATTTTATATCCATTTATGAAAAGAATAACTTTCTTCCCACAGCTGTTACTTGGAATTATTTTTAATTGGGGTGTGCTAATAGTATCGATGCAATTTAATACAAGAATTACATTTGATTTTCTTTTATTGTATTTTGTATGTATATTTTGGACATTAGCATATGATACTATTTATGCCTACCAAGATAAGGCAGATGATATTTTAAATAATATCAAATCTACAGCAGTTTATTTTGATAAAAATGGTAAAAGATTTGTTCAAGCATGCTATCTTATTATCTTAATTATATTGTCTTATTTTGTATGGAATTCCTCAAATTTTTTACTAAGTTCAATTATTATAGCAACTATCGCAATTTGTACGTATATAGCAATTCAGAAATGGGATATAACATCACCGTTAAGTTCAAATTATTATTTCAGACAAAATAATATTTTTGCAATTATGTTGTTTTTACTTTTACAAACTTTTTAATGTCTTCAGATAAAAAACAGTCAGTTACTTCAAGAATAGTTTTTGATTATTTAATGAGTCATAAACTCAAAATAATATTAGCTTTATTTATGATGGTTATCTCAGCAGGAGCAACAGGTCTACATGCTTGGTTAGTAAGACCTGCACTTGATGAAGTCTTAATCAAAGGTAATAAAGAAATGTTATTTTTAATTCCAATTGCAATTATTATAGTGACACTCTGTAAAGGTTTGGCAACATATACTCACTCTTATCAAATGAGTAAAGTTGCACATTCTATTATTGCAAAACTTCAAACTCAGATGTTTGAAAAACTCATGTATCTGAATATGAAATTTTATAATGATTCTAAGTCAGGTAATTTAATTTCAAGACTCATCAATGATACTTACTACTTAAGACTTGCAATAGTTAAATCTGTAACAGGAATTATAAAAGATGTTTTAGTAATTATTTTTTTACTAGGTAATATGTTTTACCAAAGTTGGACCCTAACTCTTTTTGCTTTTTTTGCATTCCCACTAGCAATTTGGCCTATAAGAAAAATTGGAAAGAGTATAAGAAAAATTACTTATACTATCCAAAACGAAATAGCGATTTTTTCAAATGTATTAGCTGAGAGTATCAAAGGTATTAGACAAGTAAAAGCATACTCTAGAGAAAACTATGAAAAACAAAGAGCTTTTGAAACAATTAGTTTCATTCAAAAATATTTCACAAAATCTGCTTTTATTAGCAATCGCTTAAGTCCTTTAATGGAATTTATTGGAAGTTTAGCTGTAGCACTCTCAATTTATGCTGGGGGTGTTTTTGTTTTAAATGAAAGTATGACAACAGGTCAATTTATGAGTTTTTTAGTAAGTCTTCTTCTGGCTTATCAACCGGTAAAGGCACTTGGTAATCTAAACATTAGTGTCCAAGAAGGACTAGCTGGAGCTGAGAGAATTTTTAAACTTTTAGATACTAGCGAAAAAAATATGGAAAGTATTTCTGCAAAAAAAACCATAGATCTTGATGGAGACATTGTTTTTAAAGATGTATCATTTGCATATAACGATAATACAGTGCTCGATAAAATAAGTTTAAGAATACCAAAAGGAAAAAAAATTGCATTAGTTGGCTTATCTGGATCTGGTAAATCAACAATAGCAAATATAATTTTGCGATTATATGATAATTATTCAGGCTCTATATTAATAAATTCTAAAGATATAAAAGAACTAAATCTGACAGATGTAAGAAATAGTGTTTCAATAGTAACACAAGAAACAATTTTATTTAACGAGAGTATATTTAATAATATTAAATATGGAAACCTTGAAGCAAGTGATGAAGAGATTAGCTTAGTTGCTCAAAATGCTGGAGTAAAAAGTTTTTCAGAAGAATTAGATCAAAAACTACATACCGTTATCGGAGAAAACGGTATAAAATTATCAGGTGGACAACGACAAAGAATTGCTATTGCCCGAGCTCTAATAAAAGATGCGCCACTTTTAATAATGGATGAAGCTACATCTTCTCTTGATAATATAACTGAAAATAAAATTCATGAAACAATAAATAATCTTATGAAAAATAAGACCAAATTAATAATTGCACATAGATTAAGCACAATAGAAGACGCAGACATAATCTACGTTTTGGATAAAGGCAAAATTGAAAGTCAAGGATCACATGAAGAGTTAATTTCAAAATCAACTATTTATAAAAAATTACAACTAAGAGAACAGTTGGAAAATGAGTTTTAAAAAAAAAATTTTTAAACTTTCTATATCTCAAAAAATTTTAGCTTTTATAGGTTATCTATATATCTTATTCGTATGTTACACTTCTAAAATACAGATTATAAACTCTGAATTACCAGAAAAATTGTGGAGAGAAAATAAACCATTTATTTTAGCATTTTGGCATGGTCAATTAATGATGATAGGACATGTATGGAAAAGTAAAGCTGTGTTAAATATGTTAGCATCTAGTCATAGTGATGGTCGTTTTGGTGCATATATTGCCGGTCATTTCAATTTAAAAAATGTTTCTATAATGTCAAAAAATAAATCACCTTCATTAAGAAAAGTTTTTAAAATTTTAAAAGATAACAATTATATCGGTATTACTCCTGATGGACCAAGAGGTCCAAATAAGAAAGTCTCAGAAGGAATTATAAAAATTGCAGTACATTCTCAAGTACCAATTATACCACTTGGTTTTGCTTCAAATAAGAATGTTAAACTTAAATCTTGGGACTCATTTTTAATAACATATCCATTTTCAAAATGTAGATTTGTCTGGGGTGAGTCAATTATTATTCCTTCTTCTGTAAAAGACGATGATTTAGACAAATATAAGAATTACTTGGAACAAAAAATTAATGATTGCATGGAAACAGCAGAAAAAAATCTAAATGCTTAGAATATATCAAATACTCAGTACTCTTCTCATACCTGTAATTATTTTTAATATATTAATTCGCATCTATAGAAAAAAAGAGGATAGAGTAAGATTTATTGAAAGGTTTGGGAAGCCAACGGTAAAAAAAAGTAGTGAGAAAAAAATTTTATGGATACATGCAGCAAGTATTGGCGAATTTAAATCTTCAGATTTAATTATAGAACGATATCATAAAATATTTGATATTTTAGTGACTACAACAACAAAATCTTCAGCAGAATATATTGAGGAATTCTATAAAAATAAAATTACCCATCAGTATATTCCATTTGACGTGTCTCTATGGTGTTCAAGATTTTTAAATTTTTGGAAGCCAAATCTTATTCTGTGGATCGAGTCAGATATTTGGCCAAATATGCTTAATAAAATTAGTGTTAAAAATATTAATTGTTTATATTTAAATGCAAGGATTTCTCCAACTTCTTTTAAAAAATGGAAAAGTACAAAAAATTTCTACAGAAATTCATTAAAGAGTTTTAATAAAATCTTTGCACAAAGCACAGATGATAAAAATAGAATTCAAGAATTAACAAACTTACAAATTGACTATGTTGGAAATTTAAAATTGGCTAAGAATAATAACAATTATTCAATAAATAAAGATCAATCAAATACAATCATGATTGCAAGTACTCATTCAAATGAAGAAAAAGAGATAATCAAATGTATTAAAGAAACAATTCGTGAATTTAATTTAAAAATTTATCTTGCACCAAGGCACCCAGAAAGAATTAGTACAATTAAGAAAGAGTTAAATAATGAAGGGTTTAATATTTCTTTAGAATCTAAAAAAGAATATGAAGAAAATAATATCGTATTAATTGATAGTTTTGGAAAATTAGATCAATATTTTAAAATTAGTGATTTAGTTATTTTAGGTGGTTCTTTTTTCAAAGATATTGGTGGACATAATCCTATAGAACCTGCAAGTTATGGATGTGCTATTATTAGCGGTAATTATGTTGATAATTGGACTAATATTTATGAAGATATGGTAAAAGCAAATTCATGTATAATTGTAAATAGGTTTGAAGATATTGATATAAAGATGAAAGAATTACTAAATAATAATTTGGAAATTAAAAAAATCCAAGCAAATGCACTTGAGTTTTCAAATAGATCTTTCTTTGAGAAAGAAAAACTTTACCAAAACATTGAAAAGTACATCAATTAAAATGCTTAAAGCTCCTAAATTTTGGTATAAAAAAAATGACACATACTTATCAAACTCTTTATATCCACTTTCATTATTGTTTAGATTTGGAACGAAAATAAGAAATTTTGTAAGTAGAAAATCTTCATCTGGCATTCCAGTAATTTGCATTGGAAATATAGTGGTGGGAGGAGCTGGTAAAACTCCAGTTGCTTTAAAAATTGGAAATTTATTAAAATTTAATGGATATAATCCTCACTTTGTTTCAAGAGGATATGGTGGCGTAGAAAAATCTAATGTTCTTGTTAAAGAATGGCACTCAGCAAAAAGTGTTGGTGATGAATCTTTATTACTAGCTGAAGTTGCGCCAACTTGGATTGGTCAAAATAGAAGTAAATCCTTTATTTTAGCTAAAGAAAAAGGTGCCGATTGTATAATTATGGATGATGGTTTTCAAAATCCAGCTCTACAAAAAGATTTTTCAATTATTGTAATTAATGGAGAACAGGGATTTGGAAATAAAAGGGTAATCCCGTCTGGCCCTCTTAGAGAAAGTATATCAAGAGGTATTTCCAGAGCAAATCTTGTAATCGTAATTGGAGAAATATCTCAAGATGTAAAGGATAAAATTCCAAGCACTGTCCCGATTATTCATGCTAAATTTCAAATAAGTACAGATAATAAAATATATAAGAATCAAAAAGTAACAGCTTTTGCAGGTATTGCTTATCCTGAAAAATTTTATAATTCACTTACTGAACAAGGTGCTATTCTAGAAAGAAAAATCAGCTATCCTGATCACCATATTTTTGATGAAAATGATATGTTAAATTTAGCAGAAAATGCAAATCTTACAAAATCAGTATTAGTTACTACGAAAAAAGATTTTGTTAGAATTCCTAAATCCTATCGATCTTTAGTGAGCACTTTGAATGGAGAAATTAAATTTGAAGATGAAAATCTACTTAAAGAAATATTAGGTAATATTTTAGAGAATAAAATAAATGATTTAGCGATATGAAAAATATAATTTATTTTTTTGAATATATTATAGTTTTTTTAATATTTTTTTTATTTAAAATTTTGCCATTAAATTTATCTGCTAAATTTACTTCTTTTATATTTACCACTTTTGGCGCATTATCTGGTGCGAACAAGACTGCAATTAAAAATTGCAAATTTGTTTTCCCCAATATGAAAGAGGAAGAAGTTAAAAGTATAGTTAAAAAAAGTTGGGATAACCTAGGTAGGACAATTTCAGAACTTCCTAGGTTAAACTACTTATTTGATAAAAAAAAAATAAAATACAATAAAATTGAAAATATTGAAAATTTAATTAAAAATAAATCCCAAGGAATATTTATATGTATTCATCAGTCTAATTGGGAAGTCGTAGTACCTAGTCTAGATAGAATTGGTATAAATCTAGGTGCAGTATATAGGCATATTAATAATCATTTTTTAGATAAACTATTATTAAAAATTAGAACAAATTCGCTTGTATCTTCTAGGAGTTTTTATACTCCAAAAGGTAAAAAAAGTGCTAAAGATATAACTGCAGCTTTAAGAAATTCTTTATCAATGGTGGTTGTAATTGATCAAAAAGATTCTTCTGGAGAAGAAGTGTTATTTTTTAAACGTAAAGTTAAAACACAAACAGGTTTTTTAAAACTAGCTAGAAAATATAAATTACCAATAATCCCAATTAAAAATAAAAGAATTAATAATGGAAAAATTGAGCTTACCTTTCTTGAACCTTTTTATCACAATGATGTAAATATCAGTGATAATAAAATGATGGAAAAAATTCATTATAAGATTGAAGAGTGGATTAAAGCAGAACCAACTCAATGGTTCTGGCAACATAAAAGATTTAGTTAATTTTTTTTACCTTTATATCAATTGTACCATCAATAAGCTTAACAGATAACTGATCATTAGTTTCAATTTTTTTTGTAGTCTTAACAATTTTCTTTTTATTCATCAAAATAGAGTATCCCTTTTTAAGATTTGAAGAGATAGAATTTGAATTAAGTAGTCTAATATTTGCTTTATATTTTTCAAGATTATCTTTGTAGTTATTAGCAATATTTAAATTAAGATTTTTTGAAAGATTATTTATCTTTGTTTGTGTGAAGCTTACTAAAGAATCTGGCGAAATTACAGATTTACGTAAATTTATGAGTTTTAATTTCGATATGCTAAATTTGTTTTCAATTGATAATGTTAAATTTTTAAAATCATCTAAAAGTTTCTCCTTGTAATTATTAATTATTGAACTTGGTGACTTAAGAAACTTATTTAAGTATTCATAATTTTCCTTTTTGGACTGAATTTGTGAATTAATTTTTGTGTTTAATCTAAGTTGTAAATTTTTAATCTTTTCTATTAATTCAAATTTCACTGGGGTAGCTTTTTCAGCTGCCGCCGTTGGTGTAGAAGCTCTTAAATCTGATACCAAATCAATAATGGTGGTATCTGTTTCATGACCTATTGCTGAAATAATTGGTATTTTTGATTCAAAAACACTTGTTGCAAGATTTTCATCATTAAATGACATTAAATCTTCTGTACTACCGCCGCCTCTAGCAACAATAAGAATATCGGGTTTTCCAGATTTAAGTTTGTTGAAACCTTCGATAGCATTTATAATGCTATCTGCTGCGTCAACACCCTGTACAGAAACAGGCCATATGTCTAAAGGCATTGGAAAACGATCATTAACTCTATTAATTATGTCGTGTACTACAGAGCCAGTGGGAGAGGTAATAATACCTAACCTCTCAGGTAAAAAGGGTAATGGGATTTTTTTATCTTCATCAAAATAACCTTTTTTTTGAAGTCTTTTTTTCCTTTCTTCAATAAGTTTTAAAAGTGCACCCTCTCCTGCAATTTCAATTTTATCAATATCTATTTGGTAAGTAGTTTTATAACGAGACCAAGTGGTTATTCTTCCAGTTGCAATTATTTCTAGTCCTATTTCTGGATTTATATCTAAATATTTTTTTTTCTGATCCCAAATAACTCCGCTCAAAATAGAATCCTCATCTTTAAGTGTTAGATAGATTTGACCTCTTGTTGCAGTTTTAACTTCTGAAATCTCCCCTTTAATTCTTACATAATTAAAATTAGACTCAATTACTTCTTTAAAAGCTTGATTAAATTCTGAAACTTCAAATTCTGGTATATTAATTTTATCTATCACTTTTATTTTTAAAAAATTTTTTTAATAAACTACTACATTCTTTTTCCATAATGCCACCATAAATAATTGGCATAAATATATTTTGTCTTTGAAAAGCAACTCGAAGTTTTTCAATTCCTCCATTTTTTTCATCATATGCACCGAAATATATATCTTTAATATGTACTTCACTTATTGCACTAGCGCACATAGTGCATGGTTCTAATGTTACAAATAATGTCATATTCTCTAAATATTTTAGCTTTAGTCTTTCACAAGTTTCTTGAATTAGATTTAACTCACAATGTTTGATAGCATTTTTATCTTTATTTACTGTATTGTAGCTTCTTGCTACAATTTTGTTCGTTGTATTATCAACAAGTATTCCTCCAACTGGAACCTCATTTAAATTATAAGCCTTGTCTGCTTCAATAATTGCTTCTTTCATAAAAAAATTAACGTTCATTCTGGAACACACTTATGTTGTACATTATAATTGAATTATAATGAAAAAACCAATTATTGGAATAACTCTTGATAGTGAAAAAAAGAAAACATACTCAAAATTTCCATGGTATGCATTGAGAGAAAATTACTTAACTTCCTTAACAAAATTTAATGCCATTCCTTTTCCCCTGTTACATGAAAAAAAATATATTAGCGATTTTTGTGATTTAATTGATGGTTTAATTATTACTGGAGGTGATTTTGATATTAATCCTAAATTATATAAAACAAGTAATACTCAATCTAAAAATATAAAAAATAAGAGGACAAATTTTGAATTAAATATTTTCAATAATTTTTTCAAATATAACAAACCTATATTGGGAATTTGTGGTGGTGCGCAACTTATCAACGTTGCATGTGGTGGAACATTAATACAAGATTTAAACAGAGATCCAATAAACCATGAACAAGTAAATCCAAGAAATCAAACCAGTCACAGTGTTAATATTTTAAAAAATACTCAATTATATAAAATATGTGGGGCTCAAAAAATTAAAGTTAACAGTGCACATCATCAGTCAGTAAAAAAAATTGGTAAAGACCTTAATGTTTCATGTTCAGCTAATGATGGTGTTATTGAAGGAATAGAACACAAAAAACACAAATGGTGTATTGGCTTACAATGGCACCCCGAATTTTTAATTACAAAATCTGATATAAAAATAATAAAAAATTTTATTAATGAAGCAAAGTGAATATTAGAATTTCAAAATATCTATCAGGTGCTGGAATTTGTTCACGAAGAGATGCAGAAAAATTAATTGTTGAAAAGAAAATTAAAATTAATAATCAAATATGTGCTCACCCAAGTCATAAAGTAAGTGATTTAGATATTATTAAAGTTAATAATAAAATTGTTAAAAAAATAAATAAAGTTGAAGTATGGAAGTTATATAAACCAATTAAATATATTTGTAGTACAAAAGATAATTTAGGTAGGAAAAAAATTTTTGATTTATTACCAAAAAATATCGGTCAATTGATAAGTGTAGGAAGATTAGATTATATGAGTGAAGGGTTGATCTTGCTAACAAATAATGGCGATTATTCAAGATATTTAGAACACCCATCTTCAAACATTGAGCGGATCTATAGAGTATGTATAAGTAGTAATGTACAAAATACTGATTTAGAAAAAATAAATAAAGGCATTACAATTAAAGAAATTAGTTATAAAAAAATTAAAGTTGCCTTTGAAAAAAAATTAAAAAAACAGAGTTGGTTAATTTTTAAACTAAAAGAAGGAAAAAATAGAGAGATTAGAAATATTTGTAATTATTTTTCATGGAATATAGTTAAGTTAATAAGAATAGGATATGGCCCTTACAAGCTTGGTAAACTTAAAGAGGGGCAATTTCAAAAATTAAATACGATTATAAAATGATACGGATAACTGGAGGGAAGTTTAAACAAAAAAAATTAGCTAGTATTAATGATTTTGTGAGACCAACTTCTTCTCTAAAAAGAGAAGCTTTTTTTTCAGTTATTGAAAGTTATGCAATCAAAAATTCAATTGAATTATATAAAAATAAAATTTTTTTAGATCTTTTCGCAGGTATTGGTACAATGGGTTTAGAAGCAATTTCTAGAGGTATGAGTGGAGTAATTTTTTTTGAAAATAATATTGAAGTTATTAATATTTTAAAAACCAATTGTTTAGATATTTGTAAAAACAATCAATTTAAAATTTATGAAAAAGACCTTATTAATTCTAAATTAGAAATAGAATTTCAAAATATTTCAGTTGTTTATATTGATCCACCATATGCAAAGTATAATTTAACAAAGTTTTTAGAAAATTTATCAAATAAAATTAAAGATACTACTTTGATTGGTTTGGAGACAAGTATGAAAGATAATATTGTAATACCAGAAAATTTAAATCTACTTCAAAAAAAGACTTACGGTAAAACAATAATTTATTTTTTAAAATTATCTTAAATAAGTTTTCGTTAGTTTTTTACCTTGTTCAACAGCGGGCTGATCAAAAGGATCTACATCTAAATACATACAGGAAGAAATAGTTTCTATTATACTAAATGATAATAATTTACCTAAGTTTTGTTCATCTATTTTAGGAATATAAATTTCTCTAAAACTAAAATCATTTAATTTAAAAGTTTCAATGGTTGCACGCTGTTCAGCTTCCATTAAATCTCCCATTGTTTTATCTTTAAAATAGTCAATATCAGTACCCTCAAACATATCATTATTAATTTTTATGCCCTTATTTGAATGATCTGTAGTGATAAAGGTAAAATATTTATCTTTAGGTCCATCTAAATACAATTGTAATTGACTATGCTGATCAGTGGTCCCTACTGAATGAATTGCTGTAATACCTTTATTATTTTTTCCAATACTTTCTGACCAAAGTTGAAGATACCATTTTCCAAAAAAATAAAGTGAATCAGAATATGTCATTAAAACATTATTAGTAAATTTTACATTTTCTTTTTGAGTTAAATATCTTCCAAGATCATAAGGTCTATAATTATCAATATTATTAATTACTTCAGATGCTCCACTAAAAAGTGCATCTATATTTAATCCAGAAATGATTGCAGGAACTATACCAACATTGGTAAATATAGAATATCTGCCTCCAACATCTTTATGATGCTCTAATAGTAAACAATTATTATCTTTTGCAATTTTAAAAAGTGGTGATTCTTTAAATTCAGTTATGATTAGAGTATTTGAAAAAAAATCTTCAACTTTGTTAGATTCTATTGCCTTTTGATAGAGACATGAAAATTGAGATAATGTCTCTGGTGTAGTACCCGATTTTGAAATAACCAAGAAGCCAGTTAGCTCAAAATTAATATTTTGAAAATTTTTTTCAAAATTAATAGGATCAACATTATCATAAAATTCTAAGATAATTTTATTATTGGAAATAATATTATTTAATGCTCTAGCTCCTAAATTTGAACCTCCTGTACCAAATACAATTATTTTTTCTTTTTTCTCTTTAAATTGTTTTGAAATTTTTATGGTTTCTTCTAATAAATTTTTATCTGAAACAATATTCAAAGAAGGAAGTTTTTCAATTACATTAGTTATACTTTGATCAGTATCTTTATTTTGAGTGATTTTGTCAAAATTTGAATTAAAGTATTTTATTTCCATTTATAAAATTAAAAGAAGAAAAATCTTTTTTTCTTTTTAGGTTCACCTTCTTCGTCATCTTCATTTTCTTCTTTACTGTTGAAAAAGAAAAATCTTTTCTTCTTTTTTGTTTTTTCTATTTTTTCATTGTTAGCATCTGTATTATCTTCAGATACTTCATCTCCTAAGTTTCCATCAAGATCTTCCCTGATACTATTATCTACTTGATCTGCTTCAGTTTCTTTTAAAATATTGTCGATAACAGAATTTTCAGAAGGTATTTCATCATTTTCTTCATCCAGACCAAAGAGAATTTCCTTTGCAAGCTCAGTATCGGTATCATCAATATCTTTTGATTCAATTTGATCTGGTGGTAGTAAATTAAAATTTGGTGGAATTACTAATGGAGGATTTTCAACTACATTATATTCATCTATTACTTTTCTTTCTGCACCGGCACTACTTCTTATAGTATTACAAGAAGATAGCAAAATTGATGAGATGATTGTTACAAAGATAATTTTTTTCATTTTACAGTTTTTGATTTTATAAAAAAGCTCATTATTAACATGATAATTCCAATTGTAATATAGATATCTGCTAGATTAAATGCTGGCCAATAAAAATCTTTATAATGTAGTAAAATAAAATCAACAACATAACTATTTATCAATCTATCAATGATATTTGATAAAGCCCCAATTATAACAAAGAAATAAGCCAGTTTTTCTAGTTGTTTATCTGATTTAATAAATAAATAAAAAATTAATATAACAACTATTACGGCTATTAGTATTAATATCCAATGAGAAATATAACCAGACAATAAACCAAAAGAAACACCAAAGTTCTGAACATAAACTAAATCAAAATATTCATTAATTTTTATTGATTGATTTAAAAACAAATTATCTTGAATTAAATACTTAGTCAGAAGATCAAAAAAAATTAATGATACTAGTATAGCTATCTTAATCACTTAACTTATTGCATCATTACAACGATTGCAAATTTCATTTTTCACTAATTCTTTTTCATACTTCCAGCATCTTTGACATTTTTGACCACTAACTTTTGATGCTTGTATCTTTACATTTTCAATTTCATCTATTGAAAAGCCCTGGCTATTTTCATCAAGTATATGTAGTTTAAATGATGAAGTAATAGCAATTTCATCAAACATTACTTCATTAACTCTATCAAAATTTTCTTTTGAAATAAATATATCCAAATGAGCTTCTAAACTTGAACGTATAATTTTTTCTTCTCTTATTTTTTCAATAGCACCCGTAGAAACTTTTCTTATATTCTTAATCAAATTCCATTTTTCATTTAATTGATCATTTTGGTATTCTTTTTTACAATTTAAAAAATCTTGAAGATGTATACTTTCAGTATTTCCCATAGCTTTCCAAGCTTCTTCAGAAGTAAAAGAAATAGAAGGAGCAAACCACCTTACTAAATGGTTAAAGATAATATTTAAAAGAGTTCTTGTAGATCGCCTTTTGATTGAATTTATACTATCACAGTAGATGGTATCTTTTCTAATATCAAAATAAAAAGCTGAAAGATCATTAGAACAAAAATTTAAAAGTGTGGTAAACATTAAATGAAAATTAAAAGTTTTTACACATTTTTGAATAGTTTGATCAACTTCCCATAATCTATGAAGAAGATATTGTTCTAATTCTGGAAACTCTTTCTCATCTATCGACTCTTCATTTTTAAAATTATTTAAATTGCCAATTAAAAAACGAAAGGTGTTTCTTATTCTTCTATAAGACTCTGCTTGGGATTGGAGAATGGCATTATCAAGTTTAAGATCATCATAATAATCAGAAGCAACGACCCACAATCTTAAAATATCTACTCCATATTTTTTTAATATATCATCTGGAGAAATAACGTTACCTAAAGATTTAGACATTTTTCGTCCTCTTCCATCAACAACAAATCCGTGTGTTAGAACACTTTCGTATGGTGCTTTACCTCTAGTGCCTGAAGATTCTAAAAGAGATGAATGAAACCATCCTCTATGTTGATCACTTCCTTCTAAATACATTGATGCAGGCCATTTCAAATCTTCTCTTTGTTCTAGACAAAAAGCATGTGTAGAACCACTATCAAACCATACTTCAACTACATCTTTTACCTGTTCATAATCATTAATTGAATATTCACCCCCTAAAAATCTTTGTGGATCTTCAGTAAACCAAGTGTTGCTTCCTTCTTTTTCATATATATCAGCTATTCTATTGATAATGTTTTCATCTCTTAAAGGTTGACCTGTTTTTTTACTTACAAATAATGGTAAAGGTACACCCCAAACTCTTTGTCTAGATACACACCAATCTGGTCTAGTTTCAATCATTGATCTAAGTCTTGTTTGACCTTGAGGAGGATAAAAAATAGTTTCATCAATTGATTTAAGAGCAATGTCTCTTAAATTATTTTTTTCCATAGAAATGAACCATTGTGGAGTATTTCTATAAATAAGAGGAGCTTTAGACCTCCATGAATGTGGGTAGCTATGACGAAGAGTGCCCTTAAATAATAATTTTGAAAATTCTTCTAATTTATCTGCAATTTTATGATCTACTTTATAAATATGCTCACCCTCAAAACCAACGGCATGTTGATTATATTTTCCATCATCTTGAACAGTCTGGATAATATCAACGTTATTTTTTATACCTAAAACATAGTCGTCATCTCCGTGTCCAGGAGCTATATGCACAACTCCTGTTCCCTGTTCTAAGTTTACAAAATCCCCATGAAATGGTTTTACAATAAAATCGTATCCCAATTTTTTAAATGGATGCTCACATTCACAAGAAGATAAATTATCTCCTTTAAATTTTTTATTTATACTAAATTTTTTAATTCCAATTTCTTTAGTTACATTTTCTAAAAGTTCTGAAGCAAATATTAATTTATCATTTTTTTTGACTAAACTATCTGCTTCTAATTCTTCAACAACAATAAGTGAATAATCTAATTCTTTTCCATAAGCCAAAGCTCTATTACCTGGAATAGTCCAAGGAGTTGTTGTCCAAATAACAATATTAGAATCAATTAAATCTTTATCGGTAGAATTTTTAATTAAAAATTTAACATATATAGTGTTAGACGTATGATCTTCATATTCAACTTCTGCATCAGCTAGAGCTGTCTTTTCTACGACAGACCAGAGAACTGGTTTTGCTCCTTTATACAAACTTTCATCAAGAAGAAATTTTCCAAGTTCTCGAACAATTTGTGCTTCTGCTTGATTTGACATTGTAAGGTAAGGATTTTCCCAATCTCCTTCAACACCAAGTCGCCTAAACTCTTTTTTTTGTATATCGATCCATTTTTCTGCAAACTCTCTACACTCATTTCTAAATTGAACAGTTGGAACATCATCCTTGTTCTTTCCTTTTTTTCTATATTCTTCTTCAATTTTCCATTCAATTGGTAAGCCGTGACAATCCCATCCAGGTACATAAATAGAATCTTTACCTGCCATTTGTTGTGTTCGCACAATGACGTCTTTTAAAATTTTATTAAGAGCTGTTCCCATATGAATATGTCCATTTGCGTATGGCGGACCATCATGAAGAACAAATTTTTCTCTTCCTTTAGATTTATGTCTTAGCTTTTTAAAAATATTTTCTTTATCCCACCCCTCTAGTATTGAAGGTTCTTTTGCTGGAAGGTTAGCTCTCATTTCAAAAGATGTTTTGGGAAGAAAAATTGTATCTTTATATTCCATTATAGTTGATGATATTCTTTAGCTGTATTTATATCTTTTTTGATTTGCTTGGTTAATTCTTCAAAATTATTAAATTTTTGTTCAGACCTAATAAATGTAAGGAATTCAACAGTCAATTCTTTACCATATATTTCTTCACTAAAATTAAACATATGAGTCTCTAGAAGGAGTTTGCTTCCATCAACTGTTGGTCTTAAACCAAAATTTGAAACACCTTTGTATTTTTTGCCTTCTAATAGCACTTCCACACAGTAAACACCTCTTTTTGGTAATATGTGTTGATCTGGTATCATATTAGCAGTCGGAAAATTGATTTCTCTAGCTCTTTTATCACCTTCAATTATTGTTCCATGCATATGCCAGGGCCTACCTAAAGACTCAGTAACATCTTCCATATAACCATCTTTTATTTGTGATCGAATTATTGAAGATGAATATTTATCAGATTTATCATCAAGCATAATAGGATCGATTAAATGAATATTAAAATTATTTTTTTCAGCATACTTTTCTAATGTTTTAAAATTACCTTTTCTATCTTTTCCAAATTTAAAATCAGTACCTATAACTAAGTATTTAATATTTAATTTATCAATAAGAATTTTAGTTACAAAATCATCAGCTGACAATATTGATAGATTATTATCAAAAGAAAAATCTATAAATATATCTAAACCCAATCTTTCAAGAATATTTATTTTATCACTTTGAGTATAAATATTAAAAGGCTCATTAATTTGATTAAAGTAAACACGAGGATGAGGATTAAAACTTATTATAGAAGATAATAAATTATTGTTTGATGCAATCTCCTTAATTTTATTTATTATTTCTTGATGCCCTTTATGTATTCCATCAAAATTACCTATTGCGAGACAAAGTTTTAATTTTTCAAAATCTGATGCTGTATCTAATTTATAAATTTTCATAATATTTATAAATCAATTAGTATAGAAACTTATGGCTAGTAACTACAAATATTTATTTAAGATATTTTCCAGATATTCTTGTCTTCCTGAACGAGGTTCTGGTTCAATATTATCGTCGATTACTTTTTTATTTATATCATCTAATCCAGTATCTTTATTATGAATAAACTGCCCCAAACTTTTATTCCAGTCTTCATATCTATCTTCAATAAACTTAGGAATAACATTATCATTCATCATTTTTTCAACAGCAATAAGTGTTTTTGCACAAACATCCATGCCTCCAATATGAGCATGGAATAAATCTTCAGCATCGATAGATTGTCTTCTTATTTTTGCATCAAAGTTCATGCCTCCTTGGCCTAAGCCGCCATTCTTAAAAATAAAATAAAATGACATAATTAAGTCGGCAGGATTATTTGGGAATTGATCCGTATCCCAACCTATCAAAGTATCACCTCTATTAATATCAATACTTCCTAAGGCGCTGTTTGAAGTAGCGTAAGCAATTTCATGTTCGAAATTATGACCAGATAAAGTTGCATGATTAACTTCAACATTTAGTTTAATCTCATTTTCTAAACCTGCCTTTCGTAAAAACGCTAAGCAAGTTGCAGAGTCAAAGTCATATTGATGTTTAGTTGGTTCATGAGGTTTTGGTTCTAATAAAATTTGACCTTTAAATCCTATCTTGTGTTTATAATTAACGACTAATTCTAAAAATCTTTGAAGATTAGCTGTTTCCTTAGTCATGTCAGTATTAAGAATAGTTTCGTATCCTTCTCTTCCACCCCAAAGAACATAGTTTTGACCACCCAATCTCATCGTTGCATCCATACAATCTTTTACTTGTGCAGCTTTATATGCAAAAACTTCTGGGTCTGGATTGGTAGATGCGCCACTCATATATCTTTTATGAGAAAAAGCATTTGCTGTTCCCCACAATAATTTCATTCCAGAGTCATTAATTTTTTGTTCCATTAAATCTATAATATGAAAGAAATTTTTTTGTGTCTCAGCATAATTTGAACCTTCGGGAGAAATATCTCTATCGTGAAAGCAGAAAAAAGGTGTTTTTATTTTAGTGAAAAAATCAAATGCAGCATCAAGTTTCATTTCAGCCATTTTCATTTCATCACCTGCTTGCATCCACGGTCTATCAAATGTTTGACCACCAAATGGATCCAAGCCAGGCCAAGTAAATGTATGCCAATAACAAGTAGCAAACCTTAAATGCTCTTTCATAGACTTGCCTAAAACTTTTTTAGATTCATCATAAAACTTAAAAGCGAATGGGTTTGTACTTTCTTCGCCTTCAAATTTAATCTCTGGTATTTTACTAAAGTATTCTGTCATATGATTTCCTATATTATATTACTCTATCTTGATGCCCAAAGTAAACCACGTTTATAAATTTTATTCATTTGTGGATGGTTTAATTCATGAGCAAAATGACCAAGAGAAATATAAAAAATTTTTCCTTCCCCAATTCGTCTTTTCCAGGCAACTGGCATTTCTACACCCTTTAACCATTCTGTGGTATATGCGTCACCACTTGATGAACCGGGTTCTTGTTCAAGCTTCCAAACTTCGTTACCTTTAAATGTCGTCGTTGCTAAAACTTCATTTAATGGATCCACATGCATGTAATATTGCTCTGAATGATAATCAAAATCTTCAATACCTTCCATGATTGGATCATCTTTTTTTGTTATATTGACTTTATAATCATGAATACCATTTGGGTGACTTACCCATTGACCACCAGTTAAGAACTGCCAATCAATTGATTGTCTAAACGCATCACACATTCCACCGTGATGACCAGCAAGACCACATCCATTATGAACAGCTTTAATAACATTATTAACAGCAGTTTTTTTTATTTCTCCTCTTGGATCAAAATGAAAGGCCATCGTCACTATAGGTATAAGCAGATCCATTTCATGAACATAGTCTTCTGCAAATGCAGAAGTTTGATATTCTGCTCTTACTTCATATCCTTCAGGCTCAAGCATGCCTTTAATTATTTCAGTACATTTTTCTGGCTCATGTCCTGGCCAACCTCCATAAACAATTAAAGCTTTTTTCATTTTATTCCTTTCACTTTAATAAATTACTAATCTCATCCTCAGAGAAGTAATTTAAATTTTTAATAGAACTTCTAAGTTCTATTTTTTTATTTTCTTTTGATGATTTAATAATACTATCTAGTATATCTAAAACGTGAAGACTTAATTCTCCACTACATCTATTTAAACGATTGTTTTTTATTGCATCAACTGTTTCGCTTACACCTATACCTCTATAGTTAGCAATACCTGCTGATTCATTTGCTTTTTCAGATTTATTTTTAATATTTATTTTACCTAAATTGTTATTCTTGGTATCTATATTTTCCCAAGCTCCATTTTTTGATTTACAAACTAAAATATCACCGCCAAACATATTTGGATCAGGGATATTTATTGAACCTTTATCACCGTATAACTCGATGTGATTCTTACTGTGTTTCCAAACATCAAAAGAAAAAAATGAATCAATTAATGCCCCACTCTCAAATTCTATTTGTGAAACTAATGTTGTTGGGATTTCAACTTCTATTTCTTGCCCTTGTCTATCGCCACTACCAATAATTCTTTTTTGATAAACTGTTCTTGATTGCGTAAAAACATTTTTCGCAGGACCGAGTAAATTTACTAGTGCTGTAAAATAGTATGGACCCATATCAAGAATCGGACCGCCTCCATATTTGTAATAAAAATCTGGATTTGGATGCCAAATTTCATGTCCAGCTACACCCATTGAAATACTACCAAGATTTATTTTACCTATTTCATTTTGATCAATAATTTTTTTTGCTTCCTGTATACCAGCACCAAGAAATGTATCTGGGGCACAGCCCACATGTAAACCTTTTGAATTGCTTAAATTTACTAACTCTTCACCATGTTCAAACTTTATTGAGAGTGGTTTTTCTGAATAAGAATGTTTTCCAGCATCAAGAATTGATTTTGAAACTTCAAAATGAACATCTGGTATTGTTAAGTTTATTATTAACTCAATTTCTTTATTAGATAATATCTGGTCTACTGATAATTGTTCTACTCCATATTTTTCTGCATAGTTTTTTGCAGCTTCATTTTTAATATCAGCACATGCAACTATTTGAAAATTATTAAAGTACTTCTGGGAATTTCTGAAATAAATATCAGCAATATTTCCACAACCAATAATTCCTACTTTCATAAAACTATTCCTTAACTGCTCCACCTGTTAAACCTGCAACAATATATTTTTGTAAAGCAAAAAAGAAAACTACTGCTGGAACTAAGGTTAATGAAACATAAGCTAATATTTTACCCCAATCAGTAAAGTACTCACCTCTAAAAACCATTATACCCATCGGCCATGAATAAAGAGATTCATCATTAATCATTATAAGAGGCAAAAGGTAATTATTCCAGCTGCCTGTAAGTGTAATAACGCTAACTGTTGCTAAGATTGGAGTTGATAAAGGAAGAGTAAACCTAAAATAAAATTGGGTATAGCTACAGCCATCACAAACAGCAGCTTCAAATATCTCTTTTGGCATTTGTCTAAAAAATCCTCGAAAGAGAATTATAGAAAAACCAAGCCCAAATGCAATTTGTGGAATTATAACAGCCCAACTTGTACCCAATAAACCAAAATCACGCACTCTTAAAAACAAAGGTAAAATAGCAGTTGCAAATGGAAACATTAGTCCTAGTAAAAAATAATTATAAAGAAATTTATTTGCTGCAAATTTTACATGAGCAAAAACAAAAGCTGTCATAGAGGCAAATAAGACTACAAAAAAAGTAGTTCCTACTGCGTATACTGTTGAGTTCCATAAAAAAAGCCAGAAATCAGAATTAATTAAAAGAGATGTATAATTTTCAAACTTCCAGTCTATTGGTAAGCCTAAAGAGTTTGTTCTAAGTTCACCAGTGTGTTTAAAGCCCCCCATTACAGAAACGTATAATGGAATAATAATTACTCCTGCTAGAAAAAATAGAAGAAGATACAAATAATAAGTTCTAAAATTTGTTTTCATTATCATCCCTCATTAATGTTCTTTGATAACCAATTGCAATAAATAAACAGATTAAGAATATTACAACTCCAACCGCACTTCCAAAACCAACTTTCATACGCATTACACCAAAATAATATAAATAAGAAACCATCGAATGCGTTACATTTGAAGGCCCTCCTCCTGTTAGTGGCATAATAATATCAAATAGCTGTAAACTACCTAATAGTGATAAAAATACTGAAAGCTTAATTGTCGGAATAAGCATTGGTATTTTAATTCTAAAGGCAGTTGTTATTGGGCCTGCCCCATCTACTTTAGCTGCTTCTAATACTTCTTTTGAAATAGCTTGCAATCCTGCAATATAAATCATCATGTGAATTCCAAAAAATTTCCAAAATATAACAATTAAAATTGCTACCAATGCCCAATCCTTATCACCAAGTACAAATGGTGCCTCTGCACCAAAGAAACCCCAAATTGCAGCAACTAAACCATAATTACCATCATAAATGTATGCCCAGATTAACGCTGTTACTATTTCTGCTAAAATAAATGGAAGAAAAAAAACAGTTCTAAAAAAAGCAGCTCCTCTGAGTTTATCTGAAATCATTAAAGCAATTAAAAGAGCAAATGGTAATTGAACAAATAATGATATAGCAATTATGTAAAAATTATTTTTGAGTGACATAATAAACACTCTATTTTTGAATAAAAACTCATAATTTTTAAGTCCAACAAATTTCTCAGGTGCGCCATAGCCATTCCATCTAAAAAAACTGTAATAGGCTGCTTCACCTATTGGAAGAACTACAAACAAAGTAAATATTGTTAAGGCAGGTATTAAAAATATTATTATTGTATAATACCTACTAAGTAGTGCATCAAATTTTGCTGATCTCATAGCTATGAACAGGGCTCTTAATTAAAAAAGAGCCCTGATATTTATATTATTGATTAAATTCCCAAGCTTCTTGAACAGCTTGAGTAGCTTCTTCAGGAGTAATAATTCCTGCCGCTAAATCAGTAGATACGTCATTAACAACCCTACCAATATCTGCACCCAAGAACTGATCATAAAATATTTGATGATATTCTGAGTTAGAGATATTTTGTGCAACTTGTTGCAAGAAAGGATTTGTAAGAGATACATCAGCACCTTTCACGATAGGTATATAAGCACCTTTTCCTGCATCATCTTTTTGAATATCAAGAGATACATAATGCATAATAAATTCAACTGCTGAGTCAGGAGCACTGCTTGAGAATAGCCATCCATTTATACCACCAAGTGTATCACCAGCGTCACCGAGACCACCACTCGTCATTGGCATGTTAAACATTCCCATATTATCGTCTCCTAAACCTTCACCACTTGAACTGTTAGCTTTTTGAGAACCATACATCCAGTTACCCATAAGTGCCATTGCACATTTACCGTCTCCAAAAAAACCTGCCTGATCTGGCCAAGTGTGTGATAAAAATCCTTTTTGAAAAGGTTCTAAAGCAACTAGCTCGAGCATTTGCTCACCTGATTTTAAGTATTCTGGTCTATCCCAACCACCATTATTAAGTGATTCAAGGAATAATCCTTTTCCACCATTTCTTATGTGGAGGTGTGTCCAAAGAAAGTGAACAGGCCATTTATCTTTACCACCCATACAAATAGGAGTAATTCCTGCTGCTTTGATTTGTTTTACAGCACTAATTAAATCATCCCATTCTTTGATGGCTGAAACGTCAACTCCGGCTTGATTGATAAGATCTTTGTTATACCACCAAGCAACTTGTGATACTTGTAAAGGTAAACCTACTCTTTGACCTTCAAATGTAAAAGCATCTGCTGCTGCTGCACTAACAGTATCCAAATAACTATCTGGTACAACATTGGAGATATCTCTTAAAAAACCAGCTCTGGCTTGATCATACATAACTCCGCCACTCCAGCTATAAAATATATCTGGTCTATCATTTGATTGAAGCATTGTAGGTAACTTTGCTTTGAATGATTCATTTTCTAAATACTGCATAACAACAGTGTGTCCTGTTTTAGCTTCAAATTCTTCAACAGCCCTAACCATGTTAGCATATGAACTTGAGTCTTCACCAAATAAGTGAAGCCACTTTATAGTATCTGCTTTAACAGAACTAAATGACATCAAAATAGTTAGTGAGAAAAATATTTTTAGTAATAATTTCATTTAATCCTCCCTAAGATTATCGTAGTAAGAAATTTATAACACTAAAGGGATTTTTTTAAACTAAAAAAGGCAATTTTTAGGCTTAAAACCATCTATTTATGCTGTAAGATTAAGCAAAAATTTTTAATGAAAAATAAACCAAACATCATTATATTTAATCCAGATCAATGGAGAGGAGATATGCTTGGATATCTTGGTTATCCAGGTGCACAAACCCCTAATTTAGATAATATAATTAAAGAAGACGCAGTTGCATTTAAGAATGCTTTTTGCCAAGCGACAGTTTGTACACCAAGTCGTTGCTCATTTATGACTGGCTGGTATCCACATGTGCATGGTCATAGAACAATGCATTATATGCTACATACTGATCAAGGAGACTCTAGTATTTTATCCGAACTAAAAAATAAAGATTACTTTATTTGGTGGGGTGGAAAAAATGATTTGATAGCAGGACAAGAGGGTTATCGTAATCATTGTGATATTTATTTTGAACCAACTGATAGAGATTTTCAAAAATGGGGCTATACTCAACAACCAGGCACACATGGGGGAGATTTATCATGGCGAGGGCCTGAAGATGGAGATAATTATTATAGTTTCTTCAAAGGAAAATTAGATAAAAAAGATAAAGATATTTATTTCGATGACGATTGGTCCATGGTTTATGGAGCATTAGATTTTGTAAAAGATTATAAAGAAGATAAACCATTCTGTTTATTTCTACCACTTGGTTATCCACATCCTCCTTACTGTGTAGAGGATCCATGGTTCTCTTCAATTGATCGAAGCGTAATACCTAATAGATATCAATACAAAACTTGGGAAGACAAGCCAAGTCTTCTAAAAGGAATTATGGATGGGCAAAGAATGCAAGATTGGACCGATGAACGTTGGAATGAATTACGAGCAGTATATCTTGGTATGTGTGCAAGAGTAGATTATCAATTTGGACTTTTGGTCAATCAACTTAAAGAAAATAATTTGTATGATGATACTTTAATAATTTTTTTATCTGATCATGGTGACTTTACAGGTGATTATAATTTAGTTGAAAAAACACAAAATACTTTTCAAGACTGTCTTACTAATGTTCCTCTTATTATTAAACCGCCAAAAAGTGAAAATACATTAAATGGAGTAAGCGATACAATGATTGAATTAATTGATATTGCTGGAACCATATATGATTACAGTAATATCGAGCCCTCATATTGGCATTTTGGCAAAAGTATTAAAAATTTTATTGAACAGAAAACTGATAATCATAGAGAAGAAGTATTTACGGAGGGTGGTAGACTTAGATTAGAAAGACAAGCAAGTGAAAATCAAAGTCTTCAATTACCCCATGGTCTTTATTATCCTAGAGTTAGTTTACAAGGTCAAGAGGATGAAATTTTAATGCATACTAAAGCAACAATGTGCAGAAATAAAAAATTTAAATATATTAAAAGAGCTTACGAGAAAGATGAGTTTTATAATTTAATCGAAGATCCTGGAGAAATTAATAATGTTATTGATGATCCTAAATATGGGTCAGAACTTAAAAAACTAAAAGATAAAATGCTTTCATGGTATCAAGAAACTTGTGATGTTGTTCCATTAAAAGGTGATGAAAGAGATTTCAATTAATATAATTCGTTTTCAATTCTTGTAAGCCAATAGTCGACATCCATTTTCTTGTGACCAGTTAATAACCTCCAAAACTTGACAACATTTATTTTATCAAGTCTATTAGTATCTGCTTCTTGCCAAGGATAGGACCTCATTAAAATATCATTGATAGTTTGATCCTTAGTTTCATCAGTCCAATACAAAGCTCGGTTTGGTAAAGGTTGATATTTTTTTTCAGGATCCCATAATAGTTCCTGTTTCTCAGTAGGCTGTAATCTTACTTTAAACATATATCTGATATCATCTGAAAAATTAACTCCAGCACCATGCCACAATCCATTATGAAAAATTCCTATTGTACCTGCTTTACATATGATATTTTTTTGTCCTTTTATATTTTGATATTTTGCGATTCCCATTTCATTTACAATTCTTAAATGTGTACCAGGAATATATCTTGTACCACCCATTTCTTTAGTAACAGCAGTTGGAAAGTAAAATAATTGGATATCGAAAGTAGTTCTTGGATCAATTGTGCTATCTTGATGATTAACTTGTGACATTTGTCTTTGATTTGCTTTTGCATAATATTTAGAAGGAAATGTTAAGTGAAGAAATTGATGGTCAACTACAGTTTTTGAACCAACTAAACTATTGATTGCTCCTGAGACAATTTCATTTTTAAATATTTTTTCCAAAGGAGAGTTTAAAGGGTAGGCATCTTTCAATGCAGTCCCAGCAGGTATTCTAGGTATACTACTAGAGGATTTTATATTTTGAAAGTAGTGCTGAATATTATCAACATCATCAATATCAGTATGCCCAATATCATTTAAAAATTCTTTATTGATATCTTCATCAATTAAACCTTCAAAAAAAAGACAGCCACTATTGGCAAATTCTGCCATTTGCTCAGTTGACAATAATTTTGTCATTTTAAAAATCTCCTTCTTCTATTTTTTCAAAAAAAAACTCATGCTTTAAATATGAAGTTCTAAATTCTTGACCAGGATGCTCTGGAATAGATTGACTCGATTGAAACAATCTCCATCCATCCAATAAAGCGTCAAGACCAGTGGGATAAGGTGGTTCATCACTATCCCCTGTCATATGAAGTTTTTTTCCTGTCCCATCAAATGTTGCCCAAGAAATAACTTCTGCTTCTAGACTTGGAAACTTTAAATAAAGAACTAAAACTTTTTGTCTTTTAGTCATTTAGTTTTCTTTAAAATAATTTTTTAATAATTCCTTTGGAGGATCATATGTTTTAATTTCATTCAGCATAAGATTTTTATATTTGTTTATCAAATCTTCATCATTAATAGGGTTTAATTGGCCAGGATCTTCCTTCAAATTATAAAGAGCACATTTAGTATCTTCTAATGATTTATGTGGATCCGATTTTCTAAGAATTCTATTAACTTTCATTACTGGAATATTTTTAGTAAAGTTAAATGGCTCATGCATTGTAGCAGTTTGCAACTCTTCGTGTGAAAAAAATTGCCTCATATTGGTTGGCATCAATGTATATTGAAATCTACTTCTATCGTATTGATCAAAATTTTCTGGAAAATGAAAATATGTATAATTTCCATCGGATATATTTATTCCCCCGCCCCAATATCCATACAAAGCAAAATGCTCATTTTCACTGTCTTTATCTAGAAAGTTTAATATAGATTTACCTTTAACCTCTTTAGGAAGATTGTGACCATGCATTGTCATGAATGTTGGCATCAAATCAATATTTTGAGTTACAACATTTCTTTGCTCGCCAGAATATTGTTTGTATTCCGGGTGATAAAAATAAAAAGGTATATTTGCAATTTCATTATACAAAGGCATTCTGTTTTTAGCCCACCAATCATGTTCTCCGAGCATGAAACCATGATCTGTAGTTAAAATCAATGCAGTATCATTCCATAAATTATTTTCATCAAAATAATCTAAAACCGTACCAAGTAAATAATCACATAGACCAACTAAAGCAATGTAATTGGCTTTTAACTCTGCAACCTCATCATCTGTTTCTTTCACTCTATCATACTGAGGCCAATCTAATCTTGGGCCAGTATAATTTGTTTTTAGTTTTTCTCTAAATCGCTCTGGCGCAAAAAAAGGTTCGTGAGGATCAAAAGTTTCTAGTTGAAGAAACCAATTATCAGCATCTTTATTAATATTTATAAAGTCTAAACCAGATTCAAAACATTTAACTGAAGGAAAATCTTTTTCTTCTTTAATAAATTCACTATTGATTGCGTAATGATAATAACCTGTTTCCCTATCAGTTAAATTTAATTGTGATTGATGATATTTTTCTCTTAATTTTTCAAGTGGTGGTTGAACCATGGCTTTCCACGGGTCACTCTCTTGTCCTCTAATAAAATCCCATGAGTTAAATCTATTATGATAGGTTGCGCCACCATCTTCAAAGTAATGATAATGATCAGTCACAAGATGAGTATACGTATTATTTAGTCTTAAGATTTCTGGAAATGAATTATCAAATGGTTCTAATGGACCCCATGCACGGTGAAGAAAACTTAATCGACCTGAATGCATATCACGTCTTGCCGGCATACATGGCATACTACCAATATAATGATTATTAAATTGAACTGATTTTTTTGCTAATCTGTTAAAATTTGGTGTTTCAATATATTTACCACCATAAGAATTTAACATTCTTTTATTTAATGAATCAAATAAAAGAAAAACTGTTTTCATAAATACCAGACTAATACGAAAAAAATAATTATTAAAGTTTTTTCTTTAATCTATGAAAAGAATCAGGATTTAATCCCATTTGACCAGGATTATTTACATTTTTAGCTTTTGTAATTTTAGTTGTTATATTTTCAACTTTTTTAATTTTACTTTTAATCTTTTTTCTTAAGGAGGTTACTATTTCATCATAAGTACTAATACCAATTAAGTTATTTAATTCATACGGATCAGCATCAAGATCGTATAAATTTGTCTCTGTGTATTGATTAGATGAAGGTTTATCACTCCCATTAGAGTCTTGATCAGCAATACAATATTTCCATTTTTCAGTTCTTAAACTTCTAGCTAATTGACTCTCACTTATTTGAACAAAAATTTCATTTTCCCATTTTTTTGATATTTTATTTACCAAGGGCAATACTGATCTACCATCACAATGAGAGGTATTTTTGACTTTTGCCAAATCTAAGATTGTTGCATGAATATCTAATATATTGGTTAGTTCTTTTATACGTCCACCTTGTTGGAAAACATTTCCAATTAAAGAAGTAGGAACCCGTATTGAACTTTCATGACATGAACGTTTATATTCTCTATTTCGTGTTTTAAAATTATTTCCATGATCTGATGTAAAAATAATTGCACTATCATCAAATAATTTTAAGCTTTTAATTACATCAATCATTCTTCCATAAGCTTCATCTATTCTCTTCACCATTCCATAATAACCTCCTAAATGTCGAGGAGAAGATCCAACCAGAGATGAAAGATCTGGAGGAGACCACTTACCTGTATATTTTTCTCTGTATCCAATAGGTGGTGGATAATCATCTGTATTGTTTTGGTGATGTGGCTCAATAAGAGAAACGAAAAGAAAAAATGGTTTTTTTTGATTTAGTTTTATAAAATTTATAGCTGCATCAGTTATTGCATCAACTCTATATCCTGGAAGAAATACTTTTTTATTTTGTCCATCATAAACATATGTTTCATAAGCATCGGAAGTAAATTCTAAAAGATTTGATCCCAACCAATAATCATAACCACCTCTATCCTCTTTTTTAACCGGTTCAGATGAGCCGAGGTGCCACTTTCCAATATATCCAGTAGCATATCCTTCTTTTGATAAATGTTTTGCAAGAGTTTTAATATTTTTTTTTAAAGGTATTCTATTTTTAAAACATCCAGTCTTTGTTGCATACATTCCTGATTGTAATGAAGCTCTTGCAGGCCCACAAACTGGTTGGCATGTAAATGAGTTATAAAGATGTGTACCTTCAACTGCATAATGATCGAAGTTCTCCATCAAGGATAATGGATTGCCATGTAAACCAGAAGTATCCCAGCGTTGTTGATCAGTAAAAAATACAATAATATTTGGTTTAGATTTAATATTCATTATTATTTAGATTTATTTACTAAAAGGTTTTCCTTTATATTTCCTAAGATTGTCAGCGTGTTTTTTTCTATCTGTTTTTTCAAGACGCTCAACATATGTATTCCAGACTTTTGAATAAATATTTGCATGATGAGGACCACCTTCTCTAATTACACCTTGAAGTGGATCTCCTCTATCAGCCTCATACATATTTTCTTCAATCCACTCATCGATTAAAAACATACCATGAGCTACGAGATCTTTATGCTGATTTGCTAGGTTATTCAACTCATGCGGATCTTTTTCAATATCAAACAGCATATATTTTGGAAAATCTTTTAAACCAGTATCGTACGTTCTTATTAGTAACCAATTATCCCATCTTACAGATCTTTGACAACTCCAAGCACCATGACTAATAACTAAATAATCTCTTCCATTTGATGATTTACTATTTGTTAAATTTTCAGTGAAATTAATACCATCCCATCTGTCAGGTTGAGAAGATGAAGTAATTTGAGAAATAGTTGAAGTTAAATCTAAATTATAAAATTTATTTTCTATAGTACTTCCTTTATTTGTATCTGTTATCCCCGGCCATCTGATTATTAATGGAACTCTATTAGTTATATGATCAGCTGTTTGGTGATCTCCCCATACATTTAACTCACCTTGATTTTCTCCGTGGTCTGCTGAAATAATTATTGCAGTATCATCCCAAAGATTCATTTTTTTTAAATCTTCAAAAACTTTATTTAAATAAAAATCTGCGTATTTAATTCCAGTGTCATACGCATCAATTTGTTCTTTAGCATCAGAAGTATTTTTAATTTCGCCCACTCCCATTGTATACTTTCCTCCAAGATCTTCATCAAATCCTGGAACTTCTCTAGCGCTATGCGGTCCAAAACTATTCCTTTGTTTTTTAATTAATTCTTCTGTCACCCATTCTTCAATAGGATCATCTTTAAAAGGATTTCCAAAGTCTTCAGGTGTATCATACGGAGTATGAGGATCCCACATATTTACATGTAAGAACCAATTTTCTTTTTCTCCATTATTTTCTAACCACTTTTTTATGACAGGGTAGACTTCATCAGCATTTTCTAAACCACCTTTTCCAGTGTCATACGTTTCGGTAAAACCAAACCAAACTTGATAAGCTGTATGTCTTTCAGGGAAAGGACTGATACTTGCTGTATAATATCCTGCATCTCGAAGAACTTTTCCAAGAGATGTAAAAGCATATTCTCCTCTTAAGCCGCCTTTAAATTCTCTATTCCAAATATTTTTTCTAGGAGCAATATCAGAGAATTCACCGCCATGATTAACAACTCCAGTTTTGAAACCAAAATTACCTCCAAACAAAGCAGTTCTACTAGGTAGGCACGGTGTGTCAGTTGAATAAAAATTTGTAAACTTGACTCCTTCTTTTGCTATTGAATCAATCGTAGGAGACGTATTTCTATGATAACCATAACATCCTAAGTGATCAGGTCTTAAAGAGTCTATGTCTACGTATAAAATTCTCATCTTTATCCTTTCTTAATTAAGCACCTGAAACTCTTTTCATTTTAGATGTTTCATCTTTTAATGTGGCTTGCGCAAACTTAAATAATAAATCTTTTTTTAATGTTTGTGCATTCGTATTGTCCCATAAATTATTATATTCGTTTGGATCATTTTCTAAATCAAAAAGTTCACCGTAATTAGCTTCTCGGTAAATAGAAATTTTATAATTATCATTTATGTAAGTTTTTAAATGAGGCATTCTTGGATTATGTCTATTTTCAACAAATATATGTGATCGGATACTTTCCTTATTACCATAAAATACTTCTGTTTGATCCACTCCTTGCATTTGAGTTGGTATATCAATGCCCGCGACTTTTAAAAATGTTGGGGCAAGATCAACTAAACTTAATAAAGATGAAGATGATGAATTTTGAGGAACTTTATCTGGCCATCTAACAATAAATGGTAAACGGAGCATGTCTTCATAGTGAAAAGGTCCTTTAGCAATTAGACCATGCTGTCCTATAAAGTGACCATGATCAGTAGTAAAAATAATTATGGTATTATCAAGTTCACCCATTTGATCTAACTTATTAATTATTTTTCCAATATTCTTATCCATAAAACTAACCATGCCATAATAAATTGCCATGTCTTTTTTTAATTCTTCCAAAGGATACAGATGACTCATACATCCATGAGCGTTAAATGGTGAATGCCAATTTTCGAAATCAGGATTTTTCGTTTGTGTTTTTCCAAAATGAGGTGGATTTAATTCGTGCTCACCTTCTTTTAAAGTTCCAGGTGACATATCTTCTGGATTATACATTGATGCCCATGGTTCACTTAATACGTATGGTGGGTGTGGATCTTGAAAACTTGTCCAAAGAAAAAATGGCTTGTCATCTTTTTGTTGATCTAAAAATTCAATTGATCTTTCAGCGGTCCAGTTTGTGTAGTGATGTTTTTCGTCTAACTTCCAAACCCTATCCGGTCTCGCCCAGTAGTCATATTCGCGAGCAATAGGAGGAGCGTATTTAGAAGTTTCACCAGGCACTGGTTGAAAATATTCTTTCCAATCACTAAGACCGTTTTGTTCCATCCAAATTGCATAATGTTGACCTACATGACTTTCATCAGCATGATTACGTGCTAACTCAATATGTTCAAAGCCATACCAAGGTCCTTTAAAATTTTTCCAAAATTCCAAATCTCTTAAAGTTGGTTGTCCTTCTATAGATTCCTGACCTGGAACTGAAGTTAATGGCTGGAAATGTGCTTTACCTATTAACCCAGTTGAATATCCATTTTTGTATAAAAGTTCTCCAATAGTTTCTACTTCTTCATCTAATTTAACTCCAATTGTCCAAGCTCCATGAGAAGACGGATATTGTCCAGTAATAATACTTGCTCTTGATGGCGTGCAAACTGGTGATGGACAATAAGCTCTTGTAAAATTCATTCCCTCGTCACAAAGCTTATCTAAATACGGTGTTTGTATTTTTGAATTAAATTTTCCAATAGTATCATGATGTTGTTGATCGGAAGTTATTAATAAAATATTTGGCCTTTTCATATTTACCCTTTTACAGCTCCTTGAACACCTTCAACAAAATATTTTTGCATAAACAAAAACAAAATAATTATAGGCAGAATAGTTATAACAGACGCAGCTGCCATACCAGACCAATCAACAAAGTATTCACCTTTAAAAGCGTACACACCTACAGATAGTGTTCGTATATCAGGATTACCTAATGTGATGACGACTGGTAATAAGAAGTCATTCCATGCATGCAAAACTTGTAGAATAGAAACTGTGGCTACTACTGGTTTGGTTAAAGGTAACATAATTGAAATAAATGTTCGAACAAAACCCGCTCCATCCATTTTAGCTGCTTCTTCAAGCTCTACAGGTACTCTCGAAAAATATCCTGCAAACAATAAAATATAAATTACAGGGGTGTGTCCTGCTGTTGCGAGTGTTAATCCGATTAAGTTTTTAGATATATTCAAATTATTTAATAAATCAAAAACAGGAATAATTGTGTAACCTTGAGGAATAAAAATTGTACCAATTAAAATTCCAATAAGTATTTTTTTTCCTGGAAAAGAATATCTTCCAATTACGTAACCAAACATACCAGTTGTTACGACAACTATAATTACGGAGACAACTGTAATAATAAGGGTATTAAAAAAATATCTGCCCATATTAGCGCCAAACCATGCTCTTTCAAAATTTTCCCAAACAAGTCGGTCAGGGATTAAGCCTAAGCCTCCCCAAATTTCAAAATCAGTTTTGAATGAGGCTGAAAGCACCCAAAGTAATGGATAGATCCAAAAGAAAGAGAAAATAATAAAAGCTATTGTTATAATTAAATATTTAACTTGGTTTTTTTCAGCAATGAAATTTAGGTATTTACTCATATTCTTCGAGTTCTCCTCATCCATAATCCCTGAAGCACTGTAATAAATAAAACGGCAACACCCCAAAATACACCTGCAGCACAAGCGTATCCAAGCCTAGGCATTGTGCCAGAGTCGGTTACAAAAGCTGTTCTAAAAATATATATTTCCATAACTTCACTACTAAAGAATGGCCCTCCAGCAGTCATAGTTTCAATTAAAGGAAAAACATTTAGCGCTCCAACTGCCTCCACAAGAATAATGACAATAGCAAAAGGTAGTACAATTGGTAAAATAATATGGATCCATAATCTATATCCTTCAGCACCATCAATTTTTGCGGCATCGTAAACATCTTGAGGGACTGTTTGTAAAGCAGCAAGCCAATACATCATGGTTATCCCTAGCCATTTCCATACATACACTCCCATTACAGTTGGAAGCACCGTATCTGGGTTTCCAAGAAAATCAATTGGAGCAGAAGTTAAATTAGTAGACATTAAAAATTTATTAGCAGGTCCATTAAAAGGGCTAAATACAAAAGTCATTACAATACCAATGATAGCAATTGCAGTAACTACAGGCATAAAGATTACAGTACGAAAGAAAGGGGCAAGTTTTAAAACCTGATTATTTAAAAATACTGCAATAATGAAACCTAAAACTATTTTTACTGGAACTGTTCCAAACATAAAAATAAAAGAACGAATGAATGCATCCCAAAAGAATTCATCATTGACAGCTTCATAATAATTTTGAAGGCCAATAAATTTTGCTTCTTTTGTAAAACCACTCCAATCTAATAAAGAAAAATACCAAGACATTCCAATAGGATAAATGACAAACATTCCTGTAAGAATTGAGCATGGTAAAACAAATAAGTAACACCATCTTGCATCATATATTTGTTTAGATAGAGGTTTTTTGTGCATAGTAAAAAAAGGCGAATTTAAAAAATTCGCCTTTAGATATTTTGTTTAAAGTTCTTGATACTTTTCAGCACCATAATTTGAGTATACATCCCAATTAGGGAAGACCCAATCATCACGAGTTACATTAGCACCGTCTGCTCTTGCCTCTTCAACAGCTTTATCAAGAGCATCTTCATACCTTTGATTACAATCTTTAAGCTGTGCTTCCACACCTTTAAGTTGTCCAGTATACAACCCTTGAATAACTAGAGCCAAAGAAGGATCTGGTACTCTAGACTTTGCAGCTACAACACCAACATCTTTATTTCTTACAATTGGATTAGGTCCAACAAGTATGTTTTCAGCAAACATAGATAAAGCTTGTGCTGATGGTCCGGTTAAACCAGCTTTAGCAACTGCATCTGGATTAACAGCTGGATCTGCGGCACCAACAGTTTGAGCCCAGTAAATTTGACCTTGCTCAGTTCCCATAAATCTTATCAGATCACCAGCAAATGGTCCCATTGTACTATTAGCACTTAACCAAAAAGTATTTGATCCACCTTCTGCAATGTAAAGTGGTTGTGCTTCTTTTCCATCTGGAACTGGTTCACTTGCAATACCATATTTCCAATCTGGAGCATCTCTTCCCCAAACTCCAATACACCAAGGACCTTGGAATATCATTCCTGCTGCACCTTGAGGCATCAAAGCTCTAGCTTGAGGAGCATTCATACTCATAACTCCTGGGAAGGCACTACCATCTGACTTTAATTGAAGAAGTAATTCAACTGCTTCCATATATTGATCAGATGCAATTTGGAATTTACCGTTTTGGAAATTAATGTGTCTGTTTGTAAAGCCACCTCTTCCACTATGTGCTCCACCTACTTGTCCAAATGTATGGACAACATCTTCCCATCGATTAACTTGGTTACCACCAATAATCCAACCATAATACTGACCATTACCATTTTTAGTAATTTTTTTAGCAGCATCTCTGATTTCAGAATATGTCATTCGACCAGCTTGAGGATCATAGCCAGCCTCACTCATATATTTTTCACTATATAGAAGACAGGTTCCCGTTCTCTTATTTGCTGTTAAACATGTTCCATAAGTCTTTCCATTGAATTGGTTGACACCAGGCAGATAAACACCACTAGGAAATGCAGCTAACCATTCGTCGATGTTTTCAATGTAGTCATCCCATGGTTGAACCCAACCTTCAGCTACTGCAACACCTGGATCCATTCCTAACGGTAATTGAAATACATCATGAACAGTTCCATTTCTTATAGCGATTGGAACAATTTTATTTATTTCTTTCCATGGCAATCCATCATATTCAATAGTGATACCTCTTGAAGCTGCATATTCTGGAAATAATTTTTTCCAAAAGACACCTTTCATATCACCACTATCAATCCATCGCATATTACCACCAGTTGTTGGTAATGGTTTTAGTGGATCAGGAATATTATATTCTCCAGCAAATAGTTTTGAAGGTATAGATCCTGCTGACATCATTGCACCTGCAGCAAGAGCTCCTTTCATAACTGTACGTCTAGAGATTTTTAATTCTTTTTTCTTTTTCATTAATTCCTCCCTATTTGCTTTTTATCTTACGTGAAATAAGCAAAATAACAATTGAAAATAAATTTAAAAATGTGTTAATATTTATTAGTTTATATGAAATATTTACACACAATGGTGAGGGTTGAGAACATTGATGCTTCTCTAGATTTTTACTGTAACAAACTTGGATTAAAAGAGGTGCGACGAGTTGACAATGAAAAAGGTCGTTTCACCTTAATATTTTTAGCAGCTGAAAATAGTGATGAAAGAACGGGTCTTCTTGAATTAACTTACAATTGGGATCCAGAAAAATATACCGGGGGAAGAAACTTTGGTCATCTAGCTTACAGTGTTAACAATATTTATGAAGTGTGTGAAAAATTAATGAACAACGGCGTCACAATTAATAGACCACCTCGTGATGGACATATGGCTTTTGTTCGCTCTCCCGATGGAATTTCCATTGAGATCTTACAAGAAGGGGAATCTTTACCTGAACAAGAACCATGGAAGTCTATGGAAAATTCAGGTTCTTGGTAGTTTAATTATTTAATTTAACTTTATAATATTTATTTTGATCAGTAGCCAAAGCTATAACAGCTGGCAAAACTTTTTTATAAAAATCAAAAAGACTTGTAAACGGTTGTGGCAACTCTTTATCAATTTCTTTTCGTAATTTTTTTAAATTATATGAAGGCACCATAGGGAACATATGATGCTCTAAATGATATTCCATATGCCAATAAAGAAAACTTAATACTGGATTAATTCTAACAGAGTAAGTACTTAAGCGGTGATCTTTTGTGTCAACTTTAGCAGCTAGATGTTGAGTCACATTAACAGCAAACCAAATTGGCTTCCCAATATAAGTTGGTAAAATAATATAAATTATTGGTAAGAAAGAACCTAAGTAAAAAGAATATGCAATAACTGTTAACCAAATAAAAACATATAATCTTGAGTTCCAAAGAATTTTTTTCTTTTCTTCTTTAGGTGCTGTTATATCAATAACTGGAGTGAATTTTCCAAAAGCATGTTTTAGAACTTCAAACTTAATTAATTTATGTGGGTATAATAAATCTGTTAGAGGAATAAAATTTAAAAAAAATGCAAATAATTCTATTGGTCTTGAGACTTGTATTTCGTGATCATAGTCATCTTCTGTTTGCATGGTTTTTGAATGATGAAAAGTATGACTCCAGCGCCATCTAAAACCTTCAAAGTCACACATGAAAGAACTGATGTGGTAAAAAAATTCATTTATCCAACGAGTCTTGAATGCAGTTCGATGAACAGTTTCATGCCAGTTTGCTACACTGAACGCGTAAATTGTACCATAAATAAAAAAGAATAGATATGTCCACCACGTACCTAAAGTAATGTATGCTAAATATCCTGAAATAAATAAAGATAAAAAATAAAAGAAGAAATGGATTAGTCCAGGTAGATCTTTTCTTTTACTTAAGGTTTTTAATTTTTTTCTGTCGACTTCTGGTCTGTACCAATCATCGAGATTAATTTCCATGCTTGATAATTTAATTAATTATCCCAACGCTCTAACCATGACCCATCAACTGTGGAGTCAAATTGGTCTTTTTTTGAAGTCCCTCTAAATTTAGTGTGTTCTTCTTCATAACCTTTAAACCAAGAATCCCAATCAGCTGTATAGCTTGGGTCTTCTGATTTTCTCATTATGATTGGATCAACCAAACCAGTATGAAAACCAGCTTCATCTTTTGGATTTTGAAATCTTAGGTCAACACTCCATCTTACATCCTCAGATAAATTTTCAAGTGATCGATGAGGAACTAATTGATGTAAAAATAAAACTGAACCAGCCTTCATTTCACAAGTAACAACTTTCTCCTCTGGAATATCTTTGTCTTCAATAAATAAATACCAAGAATCTTTTACTGAACCATCTTTCTTTTCTAATTTATGATTCAAAACTCTTTCAGGTCTATGTCCACCAGGAACAACTTGCATGCATCCATTATGTTTATTTACATCTATAAATGGAATCCACGCAGCAGGCTGAGTGGTTTTTTCTGCTCCATCTTTTAAATAAGCAGAATCTTGGTGCCATGGAACTGTCATCCTAGCTGTCTGAGGTGTTTTAGATCTAATATTCCAAACTGGATGACCAGAAATATCTTTACCAACCCAATTTTCAACCATATCTAAAAGTTTTTTTGATCCCCATAAGTTAGCAAGTGCTGGTTTTAATTCACCTCTATGATGAATTAAAACCGAAGAACCTTTAAAATCTCTTTCGAGAGCAGCTAGTCTTTTAAAAACATCTTTATCATCATGTTTGTTTGTAATTTTTCCAGCTTGAAAAGCTTTTTCTGCAAAATCATCAACAATTTCTTCAAATTCATTTAATATTGGATTTAACTCATCCATACTAAAAACATTTTCAACGATCGTATAGCCTTCTTCGTTATATTGTTTTATTTGCGCATCACTAATCATAATTCCTCCCAAAATTATCCATTTACTAATAAATCAGTGAGATGATCTATTGTTGTATCCTTTTTATCCAAATCAGCAATTTTTTCACCTCTTGCCATTACACATAAATGATCAGCAATTGGATACACGTGACTCAAGTTGTGAGTAATAAATATTGATGTCACGCCTTGGCTTTTTAATCCTTCTACAAACCTTAGTACTTTATTTGTTTCTTTTACTGATAGGTGGTTTGTTGGTTCGTCTAATATTAAAACTTTTGATTTAAAATACATTGCTCTTGCAATGACAACACCTTGTCTTTCACCTCCAGATAATTGGTTAACTGGTGTATCTGGAGATCGAAGATGCAGTTCAACATCTGTTAATGCTTTCATCGCATCGTCCTGCATGGTTTTAGTTTTCATCAAACCAAAATTGCCAACATTATATTGAGTTTGTTCACGTCCAATAAAAATATTTCTTGCAATAGACATTTCAGGAATCAAAGCTGAATACTGATAAATTGTTTCAATACCTAAATTCATGGCTTCTTTTGTAGATTTAAATTTAACCTTATTACCTTCAAAATATATATGACCTGAATCAGGTTGATGTGCACCAGATAAAATTTTAATTAATGTTGATTTACCAGCACCATTGTCTCCAATAAGACCAACAACAGAGTCTTTTTTTATCTTTAAGCTTAAATCTTTTAAAGCATGAACTCCTGAATAGTATTTGTTTAGGCCCTCACAAACAATTATATCTTCCATCTTTAATCCTTTGCCTTGTTTTGACCAATTCGTGTCGCTCTTCTACTTATATAAGTATTAAACACTACGGCTATGATAATTAAAGAGCCTAAACCTGCTCTAAACCATTCAGCATCTATTCTGGCCATAATGATTCCACTTTCTAAAAACCTAATTAGTATTGCGCCAATAACGGCACCAAAAACTGTTCCGATACCTCCAAATAAACTGACACCACCAATAACTGCTGCAGCAATTGACTCTAGTTCTAATAAGTATCCTTGAGATGGTAATGGTGCTTCCAATCTAAATGTTTGAATCATTCCTGCAAAGCCGGCTAAAAAACCACATAAGATGAAACAAAACATTTTAACGTTTCCAGTCTTTATTCCCATTGAAGATGCTGCGTTTTGATCTCCGCCAGTTGCATAGATCCAGTTACCAACATTACTTCTGTGAAGCATAACACCTAAAACTACGGCAACTAAAAGAGCCCAGTACAAGGAAGCTCTAAATAACTCAAATTGATAAACGAATAACTCATTTGGTAAAATATGAGGAAATGGTGGTGGAAATCCTGCAGTAGCTACAGTTGTAAGACTTCTAGCAATATAGAGCATTCCAAGAGTTGCGATGAAAGAAGGAATACCAAATCTTAAGGTAATAAATCCATTAACAAAACCAACAATAATACCAATCATTAATCCTAGAAAAATAGCGAACCAAGGCGGTATCCCTTGATGCACCATTTGTACAATAGTCATCGGGACTAATGCAAAAACAGAGCCTACAGATAAATCAAATTCACCTGAGATCATTAATATTGCGATGCCAATAGCAACAATAATATATTCGGGTGTAATACCCATAACTATTCTTATATTTCTTGCATCTAAAAATCTTTCATTAGCAATATAAAATCCAATCATTATTGCTAGAAACATTAAGAAGGTTGCTACTTCTGGTCTTACTAATAAACTTCTAAGACTAAAATTTTTACTCATATTTTTTTTTTTAAAAAACCAGGCTCTATTTAAAGAGCCTGGTTAACATATTTATCTAACTGACATTCCTTTGAATGATCTGATTGTTTCAACATCATCAGGACCAATCATAGCTTTACCAGTGTTGATATCAAGTGCACTTAAACCATACTTGTTCATTAAGTATAATTGGTGAACTGACATGTAACCTTGGTAGTATGGTTGTTGATCAACTGTTAGTTGAACATAACCTTTGTCCATTTCTTCGAAAACTACGTCAACTAAGTCAAAACCAGCAAGAAGTATTTCACCAGGTCCGTAACCTAAGTTTCTTACTGCTGCAGCTGCACCAGCTTCCCAGAAACCTACATCAAGATATGCAGTTGTATTTGGGTTAGCTTGAACATAAGCTGCCACTCTGTTTCCAACAGTTGAAAGATCTAGACCTGACTCGATTTTCTCATAAGTTACTTTTCTATCAGGGTTAGCTGCTTTGTAATCATCCATGAAACGTGCAATACCGTTTCCTCTAGTGTATGCCCATGATTGGTTCATGTCTGCAACACCGATTAGAACGTGAATATCTCCATCAGGAAACATTTCAGAAAGATTAGCTGTTAATTCATAACCAGCTGCTTCTAAGTCTTGTCCAACATATGCTAGTCTGTTACTACCAGCAGCACCTTCTGGATCATCAGTATTAGCTGTAATTACTGGAATACCAGCAGCTAATGCTTCATCAACTGCAGCATCAAAGATAGTTGGGTTAGTAATTGTAGTTACGATACCATCAACACCTTGAGCTATTGAAGACTCTAAGTTTTGTAATTGCTCTTGTTGGTCTCCATCACCTGAAAGAGTTAACATTTGGCAATCAGCATTAATTTGTGCACAAGCATCTTTAAAACCTTTGTGAACAGCTGCCCAGAAAGCATTGTTCGTATCACTGTGCATTACGAAGTTAAATTTGTATTCTGCCTTCGCTGAAGTAGCAAAAAGTGCTACAGAGGCAAGAATAATTGAAGCAATTTTTTTCATGCATTCCTCCTATAAATAATATTTCCCTAGCAAGAATGGGTTTGTAAAACAAGGAGAAATATTGGGAATTAGACTGTAAAATTATCGCACTAATCAATAGCTAAGCAAGATTTATATTTTTTTTAGGATTTGCCTTATGAAATCGTCATGCATGGGTTCAGGCTTCACACACGAAGAACGGAGTTCTACTTCCACTTTATAAATTGAAGAAATCATAGCACACTCGATTACATCTAAAACGTGAAGAGCAAGTTCTCCATTACACCTATGCATTCTATTATTTTCGATAGCGTCAATCATTTCAGCTAACCCAATACCCCTGTAGTTTGCTTGTTCAGGCGCCTCATTACTTCTTCCACTATGGTTAACAATATTTGTTTTTCCAAGAGGTTTATCTTCCACACTTATATCTTTCCATTCAGATCCAAACTCTCCTGATATAGATACCGGACCACCAAACATATTTGGATCAGGCACAACTAGTGATCCCTTGGTTCCATAAAGTTCCATATGATTTCGTTTATGATTTAAAACATCAAATGAAATGAAACCTTGAATGATAGCTTTATTTTGAAACTCAATATTAAACATATAAGAAGTTGGGATATCAACATTAAAAGTTTCTCCTTTTTTTGGACCAGCTTTGTATTCTCTTTTATCAGAAAATTTTGCTCCCCTTCCTCTTATATTTTTTACGGGGCCTAAAAGATTAACAAGGGTTGTAAAAAAATATGGACCCATGTCTATTACTGGTCCTCCTCCTTCTTGAAACCAAGACTCAGGACTTGGATGAAAATCTTGAACGCCAGGAAAAGCAAATATAAAATTACCAGTTAGAACTTGTCCAATATCATTATTGTCAATTAAATTTCGAGTAAGTTGCCCTCCTCCTCCTAGAAAAGTATCGGGTGCATTCCCAATATAGAGACTATTTTTTTTTGCTAAATTTAATAATTCTTTTGCTTGATCAAACTTAACACTCATTGGTTTTTCACAATAAACATGTTTATTTGCCTCAAGAGCTCTTTTAGATATTTCATAGTGCGCTTGGGGAATTGTGAGATTAAGAATGATGTCTACGTTCTTGTCATTAAGTATTTCATCAACTGATAAAGGAATAATATTATATTGATCAGCTGTTTGTTTAGCAGCATCTAAATTAATATCAGCACAAGCAACAAAATTTATATTATTAAAATATTCCTGAGCCCGGAAGTAGGTCTCTGCAATATTACCACAACCAATCAGTCCAATATTTTTCATAAGTTGTTTCTATAAATCAATTGTAAAAAATGGAATAGTAAAAAAAAAGGCCGTAAAAATTACGGCCCTTTAAAATAATTTTTAGCTTTGACTTACATAAAGTCTGCAGCGTTTTCTTTAGTAACTAATACAGTTCCAGTATCAATGTTATCTGGAATGCTTTCACCATTAGCTAATTTAAGTGCATTTTCTACACCCATGTATCCCATGTTGTATGAGAATTGAGCAATAGTAGCTGACATTTCACCAGCCATTACACTTGCAGCAGCATCAGGGTTAGCATCAAATCCAACAACGACAACGTCATCTAGCATATCAGCATTTTTTAATGCCTGAATAGCACCTAGACCCATATTGTCATTAGAAGCAAAGATTGCTTTTAGATTTGGGTTACCAGTGATGATATCTTCTGTTACTGACATACCTTGTGCAGTATCCCAGTTAGCTGGAAGTTCAGCAACAATGTTCATGCCACATGCTTCAAGACCTTTGTGTGATCCTTCAGCTCTGTGTTGACCAGTAGTTTGCGTGATCATTCCTTGAAGGATTGCAACATCAGAACCACTTGGAACATTATCACAAATGTATTGAGCAGCTAAGGCAGCACCATTGATATTGTTTGTACCAATGAAAGTTACACCTTCATTAATTCCATTAGTATCAATGTATACAACTGGAACACCTGAAGCCATTGCATCATCAAGAATTGGTGCAACTGCGTTAGGGTCAGTTGGTGCAATCGCAATACCGTCTACACCTTTAGCAATTTGGTCTTCAATTTGCGCTACCTGAGCCATAACATCACTCTCTTGCGGTGGTGAAAGGATAATTAGGTTTACACCTAATTCTTCAGCAGCATCTTTTGCACCAGCTTCAACTGAAGCCCAAAATGGATTTCCAGCACCTGGTCCTTTTGTACTTAGCATTATTGTTTTAGCATGCGATCCTGCAAGAAGACTGCCTGAAAAAAACAATAAAGAAGTAGTAATTATAGAAATAAAAAATTTCATTTTTCCTCCTAAAATTTTTTTTTAACCATTAATGAAAAATGAAATTCTAATCAAGTGACTGTTTGTCAGAAAATGATTATTTTTTGATATTATGTTCTGGTTGCAAGTTGTCTTCTTAGAACATCAATATAAACAGCCAAAATAATAATTGACCCAATAAGAACTTGTTGCCAGAAAACACTGACATTCATTAAATTTAGACCATTTCGGAGTATACCCATAATCATGACTCCAGCGAATACACCTAAAACGGTTCCTCTTCCCCCAAAGAAGCTTGCTCCACCTATAATTACTGCTGCAATCGCATCTAGCTCAGATTGTAAACCAGCATTTGGATAAGCGGAATTCGTTCTTCCAGCTAAAATTAAACCTCCGATGCCCGCCAAGAAACCACAAAGTGTGTAAACGACGATCAAAATTCGATCAACGTTAATACCTGCTGCCCTTGCTGCTCCTGGGTTACCTCCAATTGCATAAATCCATTTACCTATTCGTGTATGATTTAAAAATATCCAAAAGATAAAAAATATTACAATCATTAAAATTAAACTTGTGGGTATGTACTCTCTTGCGCCTTCTCCAAAAATTACATCCAGTTTAATTTTACCATTTCCTATAACTCTAATCTGTTCAGCAAAACCTGTTATTGGAACACCGCCGGATATAAGATTTCCAATACCTCTAAATATATAAAGCGTCCCTAGTGTCATTATGAATGGATGAGGCATTCGAAGTAAGGTAATTCCAATACCATTAAACATGCCACACAAAAATCCAATTGTTGGCGCAACTAACATGACGACGTACCACGGCATTCCTGCCTTCGAAGCAATAGCGAGTCCCATTAATGATAACATAATAATTGAACCAACTGATAGATCTATACCTGCGGTTACAATGACCATAAAAACACCAAGTGCTAACATAGACTGCCAAGAAACTTGTTTAAAAATGTTTGTTACATTTCTCCATGATAAAAACACATCAGGTTGCAACAAATGCAGGACAGCAATCATTATTAGGATAAGTAATAAGATCCCATATCTTTCAAAAAAAGGAATAAGTCTGACAAATAAAGATTCTTGATTCTTATCCATTAATCTTTTTTCCCCATGATCCATCCAATCACTTCGTCTCTTGAAGTATTTTTTAATTCTGACTCAGCAAAGTTTGTTCCTTGAAAAAGTGCCATGACTCGATCACAAACAGTAAAAATATCATCCATTCGATGGCTAATTACTATTACACTAACACCTAACTTTTTAAGATTTAAAATTAAATCTAAAACTTTCCCCACTTCCTTAACAGCAAGTGCAGCTGTTGGTTCATCCATCAATACAATTTTTGCATTAAAAGCTGTAGCTCTAGCAATCGCAACAGCTTGTCTTTGTCCACCTGATAATTCTTCAACCTTTTGATCAGCACTCTTTACGTTAATTTTTAGTTTTGCAAGATGCTCTTCAGTTAACTGTTTTCTTTTTTTATGATCTAAAAAATTGAAAGGGCCAACTTTTCTTGTTGGCTCTCTTCCTAAAAAAATATTATCACCAATGGGGAGATTCCCAGCTAGTGCTAAATCTTGATAGACCATTTCTAAGCCCAAATTTTGAGAGTCTCTGGGACTATTTAAAGTTACTTTTTCTTTATCAAAAAAAAGAGATCCTTCACTTGGCTTATATAATCCTGATAAAACTTTCATTAATGTAGACTTTCCAGCACCGTTATCGCCGACGACACCAAGAACCTCACCTTTATTTAAATGAAGATCTACATTTTGAAGTGCTGTAATAGTACCAAAAAATTTTGAAACTGATTTAGCTTCCAGTACTAAGTTATCTGACATAAGTGTGTTTTTAAATAAATTTTAATTAATATCAACTGGTTTTGAGCGTAAATATTTAACAGTTTCTCTTTCAGCTTTTTTGCATAATTTAGGAGGCAGGCCTTTTGAAATAAGTTTTAAATCTTGAATTACTAATTCACCCATCTCTTTAAATGCGCTGTCTAATGCGCCGGCTCTGTGTGGAGAAAAAATTACATTTTTGAGTTTTCTTAATTTATGATTTTTAGGAAATGGTTCTTGTGGAAAAACATCAATGGCAGCAAACACATTTCTATTTTTTAAAAAATTAAAAAAATCATCAAAATTTATTATGGCCGCTCTACTCATTAAGACAAACACTGATCCATCTTTTATTAATTTAAGTTTAGAAGTATTAATCATAGCTTCATTAGAGGAAGTAATGGAAGCTAATATATAAATGATGTCAGCATTTTTGAGTAACGAATTTAAACTAGTAGGCTTAACATCAAATTTTTCGATTTCTTTATTGGGAATCCAAGGATCATAGGCAATAATTTTATTAGAGAATGCTTTGATTATAGGAGTAAGTGATTTAGCTAAATCACCAAATCCAATTAAACCAAATGTTTTATTTTTTATTAAAAAATTATTCTGACTTATTGCGCCACCATATTTTTCTTTTTTTGAAATAAAGTCTGAGTGAGCAATATGAATACTTCTAGCTATAGATAAAGTAAGACCCATTGCCATTTCAGCAACAGGTTGAGCAAACACAGGCGATGTTGCTAAAACATGTATTCCTTTTCTAAAACAATAATCGTAATCCATATTGTCCATAAAATTGCTTTCTACATTAAAAATTGCTTTAAGTTTTGTGGATTTAGAAATTAAGGATGAAGGTAAATTGGGCTGCCCAAAGATATAATCTGCCTTTGGTAAATTTTTTTCATAAAAATTATTTTTATTTTTATTTGGGGCAGTAATAAGTTTAAAATTTTTTTTTAAGTATTTTAAATTTTCTTTAGAAAAAAGTAGGTCCATTGTTCTTGGATATGGATCTAATAAAATTATAGGCTTGTTTTGACTCATACAATTTTTAAATTTTAGAAAAAGAAATTTATTTTTATACGCCCTTACGTTGTTTATTTTTTCCTTCTAAAAATTCATTAAGAGCTGATTTCTTACCTTCAGTGTTATCTACTTCAAGTGTTGGGCTTTCCCAGAAAGCTGTCCCCTCTAACCATTCATACCCATCTGTTTTCATAGAAATAACATATGTTTTGTCTGATTCTTTTGCTCTTTTGAAAGCGGCCTCTAATTCTGAAATAGATTTAACAGTCTCACCATTTGCACCCATACTTTTTGCGTGAGCTTCAAAATCTACAAACTGTACATTTGTCGCTCTTGCAGCATTGAGATTGCAAAGATATTCATTCCCACCTTTTGCCAATTGCAATCTATTAATAACCATATGACCACCATTATCACAAACAACTATAATTAATTTTTTATCATATAAAACTGAACTGTAGATATCGCTATTTTGTAAGAGGTATGAACCATCACCTACAAATACAATTACATCTTGTTCAGGTTTTGCCATTTTGATTCCAAGTGCACCTGATATTTCATAACTCATGCAACTAAAACCCCATTCAGTTTCAAAAGTATTCAGTTCTTTAGGTTTCCATATTTGAACCACTTCTCCAACTAACCCTCCAGCTGCAGTGACCACAATATCTGATGGGTCTGAGTTTCTATAAACTGCTCCTACAGCATGAGCATAGGATGGTAATTCTTGATTTGTTGGTCCGCTTTCTTTGGCAACATATTCATCCCATTTATTTCTTTCCTCAATTGAACGCTGGTACCAATTATCTGGTGCTTTCCAATCTCCTAATGCTTTTGATAATTCTTGAAGTCCAATTTTTGCATCGCTTACAACAGGAGTAGCACGATGTTTTGTAGTGTCAAATCGTGAAGTATTTATTGATACAAGTTGAAAATTTTCATTTTCAAAATTAGTCCAAGAGCCAGTTGTAAAGTCTCCTAACTTTGTTCCCACAGCTAGTGCTAAATCTGTATCAGTAGCAAGGTTATTAGATGAGCCTTCTCCTAAGCAACCAATTGCACTTATATAATAGGGATCATCTTTATTCATACAACCAATACCCATCACAGTTGCTGTTACAGGAATATTATGTTTTTTTGCAAAAGCAGAAATTTCCTCTTCTGCTTCTGAATATAAAACACCTCCACCTGAAATAATAATTGGTTGTTTAGATTGTTTTAATTTATCGGCTGCCTTTTGTATTTGATTTGGATCAGGATGAATTCTTCTTATTTCATGAATTTTTTCTTCAAAAAAGATTTCAGGATAATCATAGGCTTCTCCTTGAACATCTTGAGACATAGAAATTACTGCTGGGCCACAGTCTGCAGGATCAAGCATTACATTAATTGCTTGAGGTAAAGATGTTAAAATTTGTTCAGGTCTAGTAATTCGATCAAAATATCTTGATACAGATTTAAATGAATCATTTTGAGTTTCTGAAGGAGAATTAAAATGTTCTACTTGTTGTAAAACAGGATCTGGAAAACGACTAGAAAATGTATCACCTGGTAAAAGTAAAATTGGAAGTCTATTACTTAAAGCAACTGCAGCAGCTGTAACCATATTAGTTGAGCCAGGTCCAACAGATGAAGTTGCAACAAATATTTGTTGTCTTCTTTTAGCACGAGCATATGCAATACCTGTTAGTGCCATATTTTGTTCATGATGACCTCTGTATCCAGGAAGTTCATTTTGATATTCTTCCAT
>CACNCX010000002.1 GCA_902619045.1 uncultured Alphaproteobacteria bacterium
CCATCTAATTTTTGATTGTTTAAAATAATTTAAATTTTTTTCTTGTATTTTTCTTAATTCTTTATTTATTTCTATAAAATATACATCAGCATTTTCAAAAAAACCTGGAAGTATCTTTGCAGTTCTTTCAATATCTTTAAATAAAGTGCCATTTCCTGGGCCCAATTCAATTAAATTAAATTTCGAATTAATTTTTTCTTTCCAATGATAAAGTAAATACACACCAATAATTTCTCCAAACATTTGTGAAATTTCTGGAGATGTAACAAAGTCAAATTTTTTTCCTATGGGTTTTTTGCTAAAGTAATAACCATTTCTTTGATAAAGAGCCAAGTCAATAAATTTATCTAAACGCAAATTTTTTTTATTGTTAAGTAGTTTTATTTTATTAATTTTTCTTTTGCTTAACATTTTGAATTATCAATATTCCAAAAATAAAAAAAGGTATACATAGTATTTGACCCATTGAAATAAAATTAAAAAATAATCCTAGGTGCAAATCTGGTTCTCTTACATATTCAATTAAAAATCTAAATATGGAATAAAATATTAAAAACTGACCACTAATTAATCCATAAATTTTGTATTTTTTTATCTTATAAAAATAGATTAATAATATGAGAAATAAAATAATTCCCTCAAGAAAAGCTTCGTATATTTGAGAAGGATGTCTTGGTATATTATCTATCGATGGATAAATAACTGATACATAAAAATCGGTTGGCCTACCTATTAGTTCTGTATTAATAAAGTTTGCAATTCTACCAAAGAATAATCCAATAGGAGCAACGATTGAAACTAAATCAGATAGGTAGAAAAAACTTTTTCCATTAATCTTTGCAAATATTAAAGTACTTATTATTATACCAATCAACCCACCATGAAATGACATACCTCCATTCCAAATTTCAAATAGATAAAAAGGATTAGTTAAAAACTCATTAAGTTGATAAAAAATAACATAACCTGTTCGTCCTCCGATAATTACACCTAATACTGCCCAAATAAGAAAGCTATCTATATTTTTATTACTGTATTGATTTCCATAAATTTTGTTTAATCTTTTAATAATATAAATCCCTAATAGAAATCCCAAGATATATGCTAAACTATACCATCTTATCTCAATGAAACTGATTGATAAGATGACAGGATCTATTGATGGTTGAATAAAATTCATTTATCTATATTTAATATTATAACATGGTTGATAGAAACAAAATACTTTCCGATTTATCAAAATTTGCAGTTGATGCTATGAGCACTTTTTCAGGTGTTAAAGAAGAAATTGAAACAATTGTATCTTTAAGAGTTAATAAAATAATAAAAAAAATGAATCTTGTTAAAAAAGATGAATTTGATGCACTGAAAAAAATGGTGCAAAAAGTAATGATGGAAAACGAAAAATTAAAAAAAACATCTTCAAGATCAGTAAAATCTAAGAAAAAAACAGTTAAAAAGAAAAAAACTATTAAAAAGAAATCAAAAAAGTAGGAATCCTCAACTAATTCACATTTTTTATAGATTTTGCCTTGCAAAATACGAGTTCAATCTAGTAATCAATATATAGTACTATTTATATGTGCCATGACTATATAGTGTATGGAAAATGAGAATATATTGTTAAATCCCATAGATATCATTGAAGATGTTATTCATCAAAAAAAATGGAATTTTAGTAGAGCTGCCGACCATGAATTAGTTGCTGAGATAGCATCCCATTGGTGCGCTTACAGATTATATTTTACATGGTCTGAAAATATTAACGCACTAAGTTTTTCAATAACTTTTGATATTAAGTTTCCTGAAACTAAACTCAATAAGGCGTATGAGCTACTGGGACTTATAAATGAGAACTTATGGATTGGACATTTTGATATAACAAGTAAAAATGGAATCCCAGCTTTTAGACATACTTTGTTATCAAATAATTCAACAGAAACATTGCACAAAAAATTTGAAGATCTTGTTGATATTGGAATTTATGAATGTGAAAAATTTTATCCAAGTTTTCAGCAAGTTCTCTTTGACGATATTCCTCCTAAAGAAGCTATAAAATTTTCTAATTTTGAAGTTATTGGTAGAGCTTAATTTTTAAAATAAAACTGCTATATTATAGATAAATGAAAAATATCTTATTAATTGGATGTGGTCATATGGGAGGTTCATTAATGTCTGGATGGTCTAACTCTAAGAATTACACCATCAGTGTTATAGATAAAAAAAAATATGCAATTCTTAAAAAAAGAAATAGAAATAAGAAAATAAAATTTTTTAAATCAATTGATGATATTAATAATCAGAATAATCTTGATTATATAATATTTGCAACTCGACCTCTTGAATTAACAAATGTTTTTAAAGAGTTAAAAAACGCAAATTTTAATAAAAAATCTATTGTAATAAGTGTAATAGCTGGCAAAAAAACAGAAATTTTTAAAAAAAATTTATTAAATATTAGCAAAATTGTAAGAGTAATGCCAAACATGCCTGCTTTAATAGGGGAGGGTGTTCATTGCATTTATACAAATAAATCAATTAATAAAAAAGAAATTAAAGAGATTGATAAATTGTTCTCTTTGAGCGGCAAAACTATTTTTTTTAATAGTGAAACTTTCATAGACAAAGCAACCGCTGTATCTGGCAGTGGTCCGGGTTTTATATTTAAGTTAATTGATATTATGGAAAAATCCGCAATTAATTTAGGTTTTTCAAAAAATACAGCTAAAACTTTAATTAATGAAACTTTTAGAGGTTCTTTAAATCTATTAAACTCTAATAATATTTCTGCTGAAAAAATGGTTGAAACTGTTGCAACGAGAGGAGGTACGACTGAAGCAGGAATTAAGAAAATGAAAATAAATAAGGTTGATAAAATTTTTAATCAAGTTTTTAAGGCAGCATACACAAGAGCAAAACAACAAGGTGAAGGTAAGTGAATCAAAATAAAATATCTCTAGCAAAAAAGACTTTACAATATTTAGAGAAAAAAAAATTGAAAGATATTAATCTTAAAATTTTTTTATCTAATACTAAAGTGCCAAATATAAATAATAAAATTGATTTAATCTTAAATATTAATGACTTCTTCGATTTTCAATTAAAAAATAATCTTGTTAATATAGAAAAGTCATCACAGAGAGATATGTTATTTGAAATTATGATGGCACGTTATGATGTATTGAATGAATACAGAACTTCTGTAAAAAATATAATCAATTATTTTATGTCTAGACCACAAGGAGTATTGAAACTTATTCCTAAATTAATTGAGAGCAAAATTTTAATTGCTACTTTTGCAAATATTAATTCTAGTGGTATTCAAGGTGTTTTAAAAATAAAAATAATTTTTGCGCTTTATTATATAACCCTGTTTACTTGGTTTAATGATGAAAATGAAAGTTTAGAAAAAACAATGAGTGTCTTAGATAAATATTTAAACAATATTGAAAAATTTATAAAATTTTCATGAACTCTCATAATTTTATAAATTACAAAGAATTTGAAAATGTAGATATAAGAATAGGAACAATAATTGAAGCCTATGAATACAATCAACTTAAAAAACCATCCATAATTTTGAAAATTGATTTTGGTGATAAGATTGGTATAAAAAAAACTTCTGCACAATTACAAAAATATTATAAAAGTGATAAATTAATTAATAAGCAAGTTATCGCTGTTGTAAACTTTAAACCTAAACAAATTGGTAAAATTATTTCAGAAGTATTAGTTCTTGGTGTGCCAGACTTAGAAAATGAACCAGTTTTGTTGTCTCCAGATAAACAGGTAAATAATGGAGGTAAATTATTTTAGAATCAAAGAGGAAGTAGAACTTTAAGTTGAAGACCTCCTAGATTTGAATCAGATAATTTAACATCACCTCCATGCGATCGAATAATATCCCTTGTAATAGTTAATCCTAAACCGCTCTCACCTTTAAGTTTGTTCCTCGAGGGGTCTAAAGTAAAAAACGGTTTAAATACATCTTCATATTTATCTCTTGGTATACCCTCACCATCATCATTAAATTCAATGACACAATCTTTTTCATTTGTATAAAGATTTATCTCAATTTTTTTTGCATATCTTTGTGAATTATCAATTATATTATTGAAGGCTCTCTTAAGTTGAATTTGTCTTCCGGATGATTGAATTGTGCGATTTTCATTTAAAACTAAATCAATATTATTTTTGTCAACTGTCTTAATAATATCACTAATTAATTCATTTATAACAATAGTTTCAATTGGTTCAGGTGATTCTGTTTTTACAAAACTAACATAGCTATCCAACATTGACGTCATTTCATTAACATCTGCTTCTAGTTCAGATTTTGCTTTTGCATCTTTCATCAATGAAATTTGTAATTTCATTCTTGTTAAAGGAGTTCTAAGATCATGGCTAACACCAGCAAGCATTTCTGTTCTTTGCTTTAAAAATCTTTTAATTCTTGTTCTCATCTGATTGAAAGCATTGGCCGTTTGCCTTATTTCATATGCGCCCGCAGTCTTGATATTTGGAGCATCTAAACCTCTTCCAAAAGTCTCAGCAATTATCGCCAGTCTTTTAAGGGGCCTTAATTGTCTACTCATTAAAAAGTAAGACATAAAAAAAAGAATAATAGAAGCAAAAATCATCCAAAGCAGAAAGACAAAAGCGGATTCACTATATAGTCTATCTTTATCAACATTAATTTCTAAAATATCTTCCTCATTTTGAATATAAATTAGAACACCTTCTTCAAGATTAGATAAATCATAATCAAATTTTTTTTTTAGATTGCTTAAGGACTGATTTAATCTGTTAGATAATATTCCTGAATTTAAAATAGATTTTGAAGACAATAATTGTTTATCTCTAATAATATTGATTTTCATTTTAAAATCCTGATTTGCTATATTAATTGCATTATCAGTAAGATCACTGTTAATTAATTTTACTAAAACATTAATATCTGCAGCCACAGACTCGGTCAGTCTTTTAGAAATAATACTCCATGAGGTTTGATAGAAAACAAAAGAAGTAATTAGGAGTATAATAATTATAGGTACAAAGATAATAATTATTGATCTTCCAATTAGCGTAGAAGGTATTATTTTTTTAATCATTAAATTTCATTACAAATTAATTTATATCCTTTACCTCTAATAGTTTTAATAAATTGAGGTTGTTTTGCATTTGTTTCAATTTTTTGTCTTAAACGCGTAACTTGTACATCAACTTTTCTAAGTTCGGTTTCATCAAATTCCTGGTCTGCTAATTCTTCTCTTAAAACAATATCATTTCTTTTATTTATTAATTTAACAAGCAAATTATTTTCTCCCTCTGTTAAATAAATTAATCTATCATTTTTTTGTAATTTAAAATTTTTTGTATCAAAGGTAAATTCTCCAAAGGAAATTTTAGTTATCTTGTTTTTAAGGTTTTCAAATAAATCTAGTAGATTTTTAATCCTTAAAAATAATTCTTCTGGTTCAAATGGTTTAGATAAATAATCATCAGCACCAATTTTTAATCCATCAATTTTATCTTTGTCCTCCCCCATTGCCGTAAGCATGATTATGGGTGTATTAGAAAATTGTTTTATATGCTCAATAAGCTCTATACCATCACCACTTGGCATCATCCTATCAAGAATGATTAAATCAAACAAAACAAGAGATAAAATTTCTTTTGCTTCATTGTAATCCTCACTTTGATAAACTTGTAAATTTTTTTCATTTAAATAATCTTTGAGCAGTTCCCTCAATCTTTTATCATCATCAACAATCAAGATATTTTTATTCATTATTATCTATTTATTTCATCAAACTTTTCTTTACTTTCATCATCTACCATCTCATACAGAATTTTTTTAAAACCATATATATCCATCTCACTAAATTTTAACAAAACATTACGTATCTTTTTTATTTGAATTTCAGATAATCTTTTCTCTAATTCTTGACCTTTTTTTGATAGTATTAATTTTTTAGTACGCTTATCTTCACCAACAGATAATATGATATATTTCTCGTTCACAAGTTGGCTCAATACCCTGGATAAACTTTGTTTAGTTATTTTCAATATTGAGAGGAGTTCTTTAATTGTAAGATTATTTTGCTTTCCAACAAAATATATTACTCTATGATGTGCACGACCAAAATTAATTTTTTCCAAAACTTTATCAGGACCCTCAGTAAAATCTCTATATGAGAAAAATAATAGCTCAATAATCTTTCTAATTTCCCCCTCATTTAAAAAAAGAGGTGTTAACAACTTATTTAGGTCAGCCATATTGACTTAATTATGCATCACTGATAGTCAATTGTCATTAAAAAAGTTATTAAAGAATATGCTTAAATCATTTGAAAATAGGGATGGATGGATTTGGATGAATGGTAAAATAATTCCATGGCAGGATGCAAATTCCCATATAATCTCCCAAGGCCTTCATTATGCAAGCGCAGTATTTGAAGGAGAGAGAGCATACAATGGAAAAATTTTTAAATCAGAAGATCATACCAAAAGATTTTTTAAATCTGCCGAAATAATTGGAATGAAAATTCCATTCACACATGATCAAATTAATAGTGCAAAATACGAGCTTATTGAAAAAATGAACTATAAAAATTGTTATGTAAGACCGCTTGCTTGGAGAGGTGGTGATCAAATGGGTTTATCAACAGGTAAATCGAATATCAACGTAGCAATTGCTGTTTGGGATGACTGGGCAACATATTTTAAAATTGAAGATCAAAAAGCAGGTTTAAGATTAATTACATCTCCTTGGAAAAGACCTGCCCCAGATACCGCTCCATATGAAGCAAAAGCCTCTGGGCCTTACATTATTTGTACTCTGTCAAAAGAATTTGCAGAAAAAAAAGGCTATCACGATGCCTTAATGTTAGACTATAGAGGTTATGTTGCTGAAGGCACAGGAGCAAATATTTTTTTTATTAAAGATAATAATATCCATACTCCTATTCCAGATTGTTTTCTTAATGGGATAACTCGTCAAACTGTTATTGAAATGGCAACTAATCAAGGCTTTGAAATAACAGAAAAGCATTTAATGCCTGATGAAATTGGAAATTATGATGAAGCTTTTTTAACAGGTACTGCTGCAGAAATTACTCCTATTAAATCTATTGATGATTTTAAATATAATACAGGTGATAATACTACCACATTTAAATTTATGAATGATTTTAGTAATATGGTTAAAAACGCTAGTTAGAATTTTCTAACCATTCATCATCTTTATAATAAAATTCATTTTTCCAGAATGGTGCATCTTTTTTTAAATAATTCATAATAAACTCACAGGCTTCAAAACTATTTTTTCTATGTTGTGAAAAACAACAAACTAAAACTATTTTTTCATTAACAATTAATTTTCCATATCTATGAATTATCAAAGTATCAATTAAACTCCATTTTTTAATCGCGTTATTCTCTATTTTTGATAATTCCTTAAATGCCATTTCTTCGTAAACTTCTAAATTTAAATATCTAACATCTTTATTTTTATTTATATCTCTTACATATCCAACAAAAGAAGTAAGAGCCCCTATATCTGAATGTTTATTTTTAATTTTCTCAATTTCTTCTTCTAAATTAAAATTTTTTTTTTGAATCTTTATCATTACCCACCACTAACTGGGGGAAATATTGCAATTTCATCAATTGGTTTTAAATTCAAATTTTCTGAAACATATTCCTGATTAACTGCAAATCTTAAAACATCTTGTAAAAAATGCTTTTTTAGCTCTGGATATAAATTTTCTAAATATTTTTTTAATTCTTGTATGGTTTTAGGGTGATTTAAATCAATTATTTCGTCATCTTTATTTGTTATATCCTTAATCCAAGCAAAATATCGAATTCTCATTTTAAAAATGTTTTATTGATCCTTTAATATAATCATAAGCTGTATAGAGAGTTAGAATTCCAGCAATCCATAGAAAAGTCTTACCTAAATAAATAATAAATAATAAATTTAGATTACTCTCAGATAAAATAAGTAATCCAAGTGCAGCTAGTTGAAGAAAGGTTTTTGCTTTTGCAATTCTTGAAACTGGTATACTGATTTTTATCCCTGCTAAGTATTCTCTTAAACCTGATACTGTTATTTCTCTTAATAATATTATAAGGGCTGGAATGGTATCCCAGTCTTTTATTACACCTTTAGAAGTTAAAATAAGAATAACTGCCGCTACTAATAATTTATCTGCAATTGGATCTAAAAATGTTCCAAAATTTGTTACTTCATTTCTTAACCTTGCTAAATAACCATCAAAGTAATCTGTTATTCCAGCTAAACAAAATAATATAAAGGCAATCCAGCCAAAGTATGGGTTCGTAAGATATATACAAAGAACTATAATTGGGATTATAGCAATTCTAATTATAGTTAGAATATTTGATATATTCATTTCTTTTCTTTGTAGATGAAGAATTTTTTAAACGCTATGAAAATATTCATAAATTTTTATTAGAATTGACTCAGGTATAGATTTAACCTCTTTTAATTCATCTAAAGTAGCTAATTTTAATTTTTCCACTGTACCAAAGTGTTTTTTTAAAATTTTCTTTCTTTCAGGACCTACTCCTTCTATTTCATCAAACACAGATCTTACACTCATTTTCGCTCTTTTTGATCGATGTGTTGTTATTGCAAATCTGTGCACTTCATCTCTAATATTTTGTAAAAAGTGGAGAAGAGGATTATTTTCATTTAATCTATGTGTAAATTTATCATGTATCAGAATTTCTCTACCTGCATCTCTTTCCTCACCTTTTGCCATTGAGATAATTGGTATATCTATTTTTAAACTATCTAAAACTTTTTTTGCAGAATTATATTGTCCTTTGCCTCCATCTATAAGCAATAAACTTGGCAAATCTAATTCGTCTTGAAATTTTGAATTATTAAATCTCCTAGTAAGCATTTCTTTCATCATATAATAATCATCAACTTTATTTTTATTTTCTTCAAGATCAAATCTAATATTAAATTTTCTATAGTTTGATTTTATAAATCCATTTTGATTATATGCAACCATTACACCTATAGGATGTTTTCCAAATGTATGGCTATTATCATAAGCTTCTATTTTTATAATTTCATCTTTGAGTTTGAATATTTTTTTTATTTCTGCATTAAAATTATCAAAAGATTTAAGTTTATTTAATTTGATGTCTAAATTTATTTTAGAATTTTTTTCTGCAAATTTAAGTAAATTTTTTTTAGGTCCTTTTAATGGTTTAATGAATTTTGTTTTATCAAAATTTTTTCCTAAAATTTGTGAATTATTATTCTTATCAATAACTATATTGGTAATAATTGTTTCAGGGATATCTTTTTCTGCATAAAATATATTTAGGAAACCTAACATTATTTCCTGGTGATCTAATAAGTTGTCATGATCTGGAAAGAAAGCTTTGCCACCATAAGATGTATTATTTCTAAAAAAACTTCCATAAATACATGTTTTTCCTTCATTTGATGTTATTGCAAAAATGTCAGCATTTTTTATATCCTTAATCTTAATTGAATTATTTTGTTCAATATGTTTTAAAGCTTTAAGTCTATCTCTTAAAGATGCTGCTAATTCAAAATTATTTTTTTTTGATGCCTTATACATTTGATCTGTGAAATTTTTTTGTATTTTTTGAGAATTGCCACTACTTAGAAAATCATCTGCTGCCTCTATTAATTTTGAATAGGCTTCTTTCGTTATTTTTCCTCCACAAGGACCAGAACATCTTTTAAGATAATAATTGAAGCACAGTTTATTTCCTGCACTTACCTCTTTGTCTGTGCATGATCTTAAAAGAAATATTCGTTGTATTGTATTAATAGTTCTATTTACTGCATCTGGGCTTGCAAATGGTCCATAATATCTACCTTTTTTCTTTTGAGGACCACGATGTTTCTCAATTCTAGGAAAATCATGTTCTGATGAAATAAATATATAAGGAAATGATTTATCGTCTCTTAACAGAACATTAAATCGAGGTTTATGTTTTTTAATTAAATTACATTCAAGTATGATTGCTTCTAACTCTGTATTTGTGACAAAGAAGTTCATTGATTTAGTTAGGCTAACCATTCTTTGAATTCTTCTGGTTAGGTTATTTAAAGATAGATAATTCTTTACTCTATTAGATAATACTTTTGCTTTTCCAATATATAGAATGTTACCCTTTTCATCTTGCATTTGGTATACACCAGGTTGATTAGGCAAAGTTTTAGATGTAGCCTTAATAATCTCTTGTCCAGGAAGCGTCATTTTATCAATCGTAAATAATTATTTTTTCATTAAATAGGAATTTTATAAAATTAATAAATAACTAACAAGATTATTGTAGTTCATTTAATAATTAATTTAATGTAGGAAAGAATGATATATTAAGGATTTATTATGGCAAAAATGACAACAGAAGAGGCTTTCGTAAAAGTTTTACAAAAACACGGTATTCAACATGCTTTTGGAATAATTGGATCTGCATTTATGCCAATATCAGATCTTTTTCCTAAAGCTGGAATAACATTTTGGGATGTTGCTCATGAAACAAATGGTGGAATTATGGCTGATGGCTATACAAGATCAACTGGTAAAATCGCTATGTGTATTGCGCAAAACGGACCTGGTATAACTGGCTTAGTTACACCTATAAAAACTGCTTTTTGGAATCATACTCCAATGCTCTTAGTTACTCCTCAAGCAGCTAACAAAACTATAGGTCAAGGAGGTTTCCAAGAAGTCGAGCAAATGAACTTATTTAAAGATATGGTGTGCTATCAAGAAGAAGTAAGAGATCCCTCAAGAGTTGCAGAAGTTTTAAATAGAGTTATTTCAAAAGCTATTAAAGGATCTGCTCCTGCTCAATTAAATATACCAAGAGATTTTTGGACTCAAGTTGTTGATATTGATCTGCCACCTATAATTAAATTTGAAAGACCTGCTGGTGGAACAGAAGCAATTAAAGAAGCTGCTGATCTTTTATCTAGTGCAAAATTCCCAGTCATTTTATCTGGTGCTGGAGTGATTTTAGCTGACGCTATTGATGATTGTAAAAAACTTGCTGAAAAATTAAGTGCTCCAGTTGCTTGTGGATACCAACACAATGATAGTTTTCCTGGCAAACATCCTCTTGCGGTTGGTCCTTTAGGTTACAATGGATCTAAAGCAGCAATGGAAATAATATCTAAGGCAGATGTAGTTCTCGCACTTGGTACAAGGTTAAATCCTTTCTCAACTTTACCAGGTTATGGAATAGATTATTGGCCAAAAAATGCGGATGTCATTCAAGTTGATATCAATTCCGATCGAATTGGTTTAACAAAAAAAATAAGTGTTGGTATTTGTGGAGATGCAAAACTAGTTGCAGAACAAATTTTAGCAAACCTTACAACAAATGCAGGTGATAAAGATAGAAGAGAAAGAGAAGAGTTAATTCATAAGACAAAGTCAGCTTGGCTTCAAACATTAACTGGCCTTGATCATGAAGAAGATGATCCTGGCACATCTTGGAATAAAGATTCACGAGATAGAGAACCAGAGAAAATGTCACCAAGAATGGCATGGCGAGCTATTCAAGCAGGTCTTCCTGAAGATGCAATTATATCAAGTGATATAGGAAATAATTGTGCAATCGGTAATGCTTATCCAACATTTGAGAATGGTAGAAAGTATTTAGCACCGGGTTTATTTGGACCATGTGGGTATGGTTTTCCATCAGTAATTGGAGCAAAAATAGGTTGTCCAAATACACCAGTTGTTGGTTTTGCAGGTGATGGAGCATTTGGAATAAGTATGAGTGAGATGACTTCTTGTAATAGAGAAGGTTGGCCAAATATTACAATGATAATTTTTAGAAATTATCAATGGGGAGCGGAGAAAAGAAATACTACACTTTGGTATAATAATAATTTTGTTGGAACAGAACTTGATCCTAAATTAAGCTATGCAAAGATCGCACAAGCGTGCGGATTTAAAGGTGTCAAGGTTCATACTCAAGAGGAACTAACAGAAGCATTGCAACAATCTTGCAAGGATCAAATGGAAGGCATAACTACTTTTATCGAAGTTATGCTAAATCAAGAACTAGGAGAGCCTTTTAGACGAGATGCTATGAAGGCCCCAGTTGAAGTTGCTGGAATTGATCCAAAAGATACAGTAGTTCAATAATTATTTCTGATCGTTAATAATTAAGTCTGATGCTTTTTCGGCAATCATCATAGTAGGGGCATTAGTATTACCTGAAGTTATAGTTGGCATCACAGATGCATCAACAACTCTTAAGTTGTTTATTCCTTTTACTTTAAGATTATCACTTACAACTGAGTTTTCATCATTACCCATTTTACAGGTACTTACTGGATGAAAAATAGTGTTTGCAAATTTACCCGCTTCTTTTGCTAGAGATTCATTATCTTTAAATTGTATTCCCGGTCTATATTCTTCTGGTTCATAATTTTTATATGCTTTTGATTCTAAAACTATTTTTCTTACAATTTTAATTGATTTTCCTGCAATTTCCCTATCTTCATCAGTAGATAAATAGTTCATTTTTATTTGAGGATAAATTCTTGTATCTGAAGATTTAATTTCTACAGAGCCTCTACTTGTAGGTTGTATATTTGTTATTGTAGGAGTGAATGCTGGAAATTTATGTAGGTCTGCTTTTCCTAATAAATCAGTGCTAGCTGGCGAGATATGAAATTGTAGATTAGGGTTTTCTAAATACGAATCACTTTTAATAAAGCCACACAAGTAACTTGCTCCAACTGTTAAAGGTCCTTTTTTATAAATAAAATAATTTAATCCTGTTAAAAATTTTTTAGTAAAACTGTGATATATATCGTTTAATGTTTCTAAGTTTTTAATTTTATAAACTGGTCTTAACATTAAGTGATCGGTTAAATTTTTTCCAACACCTTTAATTTCTTTTACAATATTAATATTATTTTCATTTAATAATTTACCTGGACCAATACCTGAAGCTTGTAATATGTGAGGAGATCCAATTGTTCCTGCAGACAATAAAACTTCTTTATTTACAGAATATGAAAATTCTTCATTGTTTTTCCATAAATTTACAGTTTTTACTTTTAAATTTTCAATTGTTAATTTTTTAACATGTGCCTTGGTTATAATTTTTAAATTTTTTCTATTTTTTATAGGATTTAAGAAAGCAACTGCAGCACTACATCTATACCCTTTATCAATTGTCATTGGAAAATAACCCATTCCTTCATTGTCACCATCGTTAAAGTCTTCATTTTTTTTGTATCCAAATTCTTGAGAGGCCTCTAAAAATAAATCCAATAATTTAAAATTTGATCTAATTTTCTCTACTTTGATGGGTCCATTAGTACCATGAAATTCACTTTTAGAAATTCTGTAATCTTCAGATTTTTTAAAGTACGGTAATACGTCTTCCCAAGACCATCCAATATTACCTAATTGTCTCCAGTAATTGTAGTCATTTGCATGACCTCTTATATATAACATCCCATTAATTGATGAACTTCCACCTAATGTTTTTCCTCTTGGAATAAGCATTTTTCTATTATTACAAAATTTTTCCTCTTCAGTTGTGAAGCACCAATCAGTTTTAGGATTATGCATTGTTTTAAAATAACCACCTGGAATATGTATCCAAGGATTAGTGTCTTTTCCTCCAGCCTCAATCAAAAGTACTTTAATGTTTTCATTCTCTGAAAGTCTATTTGCTAATATGCAACCAGCTGTACCTGCACCAATAATAATATAGTCAAAACTTTGGTTCATAATTTAGAAAAATTTATTTATTATATACTATTTAATTTAAACATATAACTAACTTAAATAATTAAAAATTTTCAATGGATATTTTATTTTCGATAATTGGATTAGGGCTTCTAGTTTTAGGTGCTGAAATAATTATAAGAGGTTCAGTTAGTTTTGGAAGAAAGATTAATATCTCATTGTTTGCAATTGGTGTTGTAATTGTAGCTGGGGGAACATCATTACCTGAATTGGCAAGCAGCATTAATGCAGTTCTTAATGATTTTTCGGATCTTGCTTTAGGCGCTGTATTTGGAAGTAATATTGCAAACTTGATACTTGTAATGGCGACTACAACATTAATTTTTCCAATTGTAAATATAAATAAAAATCAAATTAACCAAGCTTGGATAAATATTATTTTAGGAATTGTATTAATTATTATGACTTTTTTTTATTTTAATTTTATTTTTGGATTAGTTGCAACTACATCATTGATTTATCTAATGTATGTTCAAATAAAAAAAGGAGAAATTGATAATTTAGAAATAGATAAAAACGATTATTCAATAACAATCTCATTAATATTAATTATTATAGGTATAGTATGTTTAGTATTTGGTGCAGATTTACTTGTTGATTCAGCAATTAATATTGCAAGAACTTATAATGTTCCAGCTTCAGTAATTGGATTATCATTAGTAGCTTTTGGAACTTCCCTTCCAGAACTTGCAGTTGGTATTGTTTCTGCCTTTAGAAAAAAGATTGATTTTGCTTTAGGAAATATTCTGGGGTCTAATATTTATAATGTATTAGGTGTTCTAGGTATTAGTTCATTTTTTGGTAATTTTAAAGTTCCTGCAGTTTTAGCAAATCAAGACTTATACTTCATGTTATCAATTACAGCATTAATTTTAATGTTTATGATTTTTGCAAAAAAAATTGGACGTATTTATGGAATTATTGGATTAACTTTGTATTTTGGATATATGTATTTCATTTACATATAATTTTAATTAATAAAAAAATTCTGTTAAAAGAACCATGAACTTAGAATTACATAAATCAAAAAATTTATTAAAAATATTAAATACTGCTATAGATGCAGGTAAGGAAATTCAAAAAGTATATAAAAAATCTTTTAATGTAGAAATAAAAGATGATAATTCACCTATTACCGAAGCTGATATAAAATCAAATAATTTAATTTTAAATAGATTAAAATCTTTTAGCCCGAATGTTCCTATATTAAGCGAAGAAAGTCTAATAGAATGGAAAGAAAGAAAAACTTGGAATTCATATTGGTTAATTGATCCATTAGATGGAACTAAAGAATTTATTAAAAAAAATGGAGAATTTACAGTTAACATTGCATTAATAAAAAATAATTCACCAATATTTGGTATTATATATGCGCCTGCTAAGTCTTTGCTTTATTATGCTTTAAAAAACAATGGCGCATATAAATTAATTACAGAGTCAAATATTGAAACAACTAAAGATTTTATAAAAATAAATTCAGTAAAAGACAAAAGTAATTTAACAAAGGTTATTGGTAGTCGATCACATTCTAATAAAGATTTTGATAATTGGATAAATGATAATTGTAATAATTTTGAGTTAATCCAAATTGGTAGTTCTCTTAAATTTTGTTACTTAGCTGAAAGTAAGGCAAATATCTATCCAAGACTAGGTCCAACTTCAGAATGGGATATTGCTGCGGGACATATTATTCTTGAAGAGGCAGGAGGTTCAGTTAAAGATTTTAATAAAAATATATTACTATACAACACGAAAGAAAGTGTTATTAACCCTAATTTTATAGCTAAAATATAAATTATAATCATATGAAAATACTTATTTGTGGTCTTCCTGGAGCTGGCAAAACTTGGTTAGCTGAAAGGCTTATTAAAGTAATTGATAATTGTGCTTGGTATAACGCAGATGTAGTCAGGAAGTCAGCAAACGATTGGGATTTTACGATGGAAGGTAGAATAAGACAAGCCAATAGAATGAAAACATTTGCCGATTTCGAAAAACAAAATGGAAGATGGGTAATTTGTGACTTTGTAGCACCAACTGAAAAAGCAAGAGAAGCTTTTGAGCCTGATTTTGTTATCTGGCTGGATACTATTAAAGAAGGTAGGTTTGAAGATACAAATAAAATGTTTGAACAACCAAATAAAACTGACATTAAAATAACTAAATTTTTATCAGATGAAGAAATAGAAAATCTAGCAAAGGAGATTAAAAATGTTTGATTGGAAAAAACCAACAGTACAAATGTTAGGTAGATGGCAACCATGGCATGACGGACATACAGAATTATTTAAAAGAGCACTTCAGAAAACAGGTCAGGTATGTATTATGTATCGTGATGTGGGAGGTGTAGATGCAGGTGTAGAAGGTCAAGCTGACAATCCATTTCAATTTGAAGAAGTAAAAGCAAAAATTAATGAAGGTTTAGCTCAACATGGTTTTACTGATGGCAAAGAATATGTAGTTGTAAAGGTCCCAAACATTATTGATATTTCTTATGGAAGAGGAGTTGGTTATTCCTTTACAGAACATGATTTAGGAAAAGAAATACATGATATCTCGGCAACAAAAATTAGAAATGAAATGAGAGTTAAAGGGGAATTAAAATAAACTAAATTTTTTCTCCTGCTGGTTTTCCATATCCAACATTTTTTTTCCCATATCTTCTCACTCTAACGTTACATTGTTCAGCGTGACCGATAAATCCTTCAAGGTGTGAAAGTCTAGATCCATATTCTCCAATAAGTGTAGCTGCTTCATCGGTTGTAATCTTTTGATAAGTGTGGGTTTTAATAAACTTACCAACCCACAAACCACCAGTATATCTTCCAGCTTTTTTAGTAGGAAGAGTATGGTTTGTGCCTATGACTTTATCGCCATTAGCAACATTAGTTCTAGCGCCCAAAAATAGAGCTCCATAAGATGTCATATTTTCTAAAAACCAATCATCTTTTATTGTCATAACTTGAACGTGCTCTGATGCTATTTCATTTGCTTTAGATAACATCTCTTCATAGGTATCACATAAAACTATTTCTCCATAATCTCTCCAGCTAGTACTTGCTGTTTCTTTAGTAGGTAAGATTTCTAAAATTCTATCAATTTCTTTAAATGTTTCTTCTGCAAGTTTTCTTGAGTTTGTTATCATGACAGCAGGAGAATTATACCCATGTTCTGCTTGTCCTAATAAGTCTGTTGCACATATTTCACCATCAACTGTTTCATCTGCTATAACCATTGTTTCAGTTGGACCAGCAAATAAATCGATACCAACTTTGCCATACAATTGTCTTTTTGCTTCAGCAACGAATGCATTGCCAGGTCCAACAAGCATATCAACATGTTTAATAGTTTCTGTACCAATTGCCATCGCACCAACTCCTTGCATTCCTCCCAAAACATAAATTTCGTGAGCACCACCCATTTTCATTGCTGTAACGACAGCTGGATTTGGCTTACCTTTAAAGGGTGGGGTAGTAGCAACAATTCTTGGAACTCCAGCAACTGAGGCAGTAACAACTGACATATGAGCAGAAGCTACCATTGGGAATTTTCCAGCAGGTACATAACATCCTACTGCTTGTACTGGTATATTTTTATGACCAAGAATTACACCTGGATGCGTTTCTACTTCTAATTCACTTAAAGTTTTAAGTTGTGCTTCTGCAAAAGACCTTACTTGTTTTTGAGCAAATTTAATATCTTCTTTGTCTTCGTCAGAGACTTCACTCATTAATTGATTTATTTGATCTTCACTTAATCGAAAACTATCTGGTGAATAGTTATCAAATTTTTGTGATAATTCTCTAACATATTTATCACCTTCTGATTCAATTTTACTTAATGTTTCCTCAACAATTTTTTTTACTTTATCATTATCTTCAATTCTTTGTTTTTCGTCTAAACCTTTTTTTAAATATTCAATTGCCATAATTATTTTTTATGAATTAATTTAAAGATATCAACACCTATTTGATCTAGTATATGTGCTATATCGATTGGTACCCAATTTTCTCTAATTAGCCCTTCATGATGTAAATAAAAATCCATAACTCTTATTGTAATTTTTTTATTAGTTGGCTCATAACCTAACCATTCTTTTGAACCATGAATGCATTCTATGCTATGCCAACCTCCAGTCATTGAATAATTACCATCACCAATTTCAATATAATGTCCAATTTTCCAATAATCCCTTTCTTTAAATGTAAGTCTAAATGGAAGTTGATGATATTCTACATATCCTTTTAAACCTCTTGCAGTTCCTATTCCTGCAGGTCCGTGCCACATCATTTTTGGATGCCAATATTTTTTTTGAGGATGATTAAGTAATTTATCTCTTATATAATCTTTGTTTGAGTTTGGATCACTTTCGGGCTTAATATTTAAACTTCGCTGCATGGTTAATGATTGATTTAAAGATTCTAAAGATAATTCGTTGTCAAAATTTTCATTATTTTCTCCATCTCCAGTAATAGGCGCTGACCACATACCTTCTGCTCCTAAAGATTTATTAATTGGCCAGTGTCCAGCTTGTCTAATAAAATCAACTGTATCAATTAAAACATATGATTTTATAATTTTACCATTAGAGATTTGATGAGCTTCGCAAGTTCTAAGATAAATATTTTTTTTTGTGGGTGTAACACCGAGCCATTCGTTGACAAATGTTCCAGTTAGATAGCTAACAAACGATACAAATACTTTGTCTCTATAAGATCCTCCAATTACAATTATATTTCTTCTTTCGAGATCTGGAAAAGCTTCTTTTAGAGGTATCCAAAGTTTATTTTTTATATTCTCAACACCACTTATTTCATTTATTGGATGAAAAGCATTTAATTCAGCTTCTTCATGGTATAAGTTTTTTAAATTAACTCCTAATTCATCTAAAGGAGATTCAGCAACTTTATTTAATAAATATTTAAATTTTTTTTTATTTTCTAAATTTTCACTTGTACTTAAATCTACAAAAATTATTTTCTTGTTTTCTTTTTCCCCTGTTTCAAAATCTTCAATTTTATTTGTCATAAAAATTATTTACATACTAATAAATATTAATTGATTTATTCAATAATTTGAATAATATTCAAAAAAAATGAATAAAATATCATAAAGATATGTCAATTAATATTACTACAAGATTAGCAAAATTTGAGGAACTTATTCCAAGTACTATTCCTTTTGTAGAAGGAAAATTAAAGGGACATCAAGATAGGAAAAATTATTCTGTTATAGGCCCAGGTGTTAGTGAAGATGCTAAACAAAATGTTAAAATAGCTGAAGCGCATGGCTTCAATATTGGAGCTGTAAGTGCCGCTCCAATGAACGGTTCTGGATTACATAGCCATACAACTGCTGAAGTATTTATAATTCATTCTGGTGCTTGGCGTTTCTATTGGGGAGTTGATGGCACAGAAGGAGAGGTAATACTTAGAAAAGGTGATATTGCTTCTTTCCCTACAAATATGTTTAGAGGTTTTCAAAATGTAAGCAAAGAAGAAGCGTTAATGTTTGTAGTTTTAGGTGAAAATGATCCAGGTGTAATCACTTGGACTCCAAAACTTTTAAAAGATGCAAAAGATTCTGGTATGGTATTAATGAATGATAATTCTTTAGTAGATACAGAAAAACAGAAAATTACTGATGAAACTAAAATTATTCAACCATTAAAAGAAGATGAATTAAAGAGTTTTGATCATTATTCCTCAGAAGATATAGAAAACTTTGTCATTCGATTTGATGAAAAAGATAAATACTTTGTTGATGATGAACACTATCAATCCAATAAAATTATCAATTACCTTGATCAATTTAATATTCATAATAAATCATTTATTCCAAACATACCGCATTTAACAGGATTTAGCCTTTCACTTCTGCATGGAAAAAATGCCCATATACATGAATACAAATTTGAGAAATCAGAAGTATATCATTGTTTATCTGGTGAATGGGAAATAGATTGTGATGGAGAGAAAGTAGTAATTAAGGACAAGGATACTTTTTCAGTACCAAAAAACTCATCACGATCAATTAAGCAGATAAGTGATGAGGATGGAAATTTATTTATTATAAGACAAACAAATTAAGAATTCAGTTATATGAAAGGTTTTAATAACAAGTTTGAAAATCTTCCAGATTATATTCTAAAAATAACTCATCAGATATGGGAAGAAAAAGATGTTAACTCAATTATGGAATATTATGCTGAAAATATTCCTGTTAGATCACCTATGGGAATCATTTATGGACCTAATACAGTAGTTGATGCAACTAATGCAACTTTAGACGAATTTCCAGATAGGCAATTATTAGGTGAAGATGTAATTTGGATTGGTAACGAAGATGAAGGGTTTTTATCTTCTCATAGAATTCTTAGTAAAGCCACTCATGTAAAAGATGGTTTATATGGTAAAGCAACAAATAAAAAACTTGTATACAGAGTCATTGCTGACTGCGCTTGTAAGAATAATCAAGTTTATGATGAATGGTTAGTTAGAGATCAAGGCGCAATTGTTAGACAGCTAGAAATAGATCCAAAAAAATATGCAGCAATTTTAATAAAGCAAGAAGGTGGAATAAAGAATTGCATTAAACCATTTGATAAGAATTCATCTCAAGAATCAAGTTATACACCACCAATTTTATCAAAAAATAATATAGCTGATCAATATGCAGAAAATTTAGAAAACATTCTTAATATTAATTTTAAATCTACAATTGAAAAAAATTATGACAGATCAGTTCAACAATTTCAACCAGGAGGTTTTGTTTGTTATGGTATCGATGATGTAACAAATTTCTGGCTAAATTTAAGACAATCTTTCCCAGATGCTCTTTTTAGAATAGAACATAAAAGTTTTACTGTAGAAGAAAATCAACCAAAAAAAGTTGCTATACGCTGGTCTTTAGTTGGGAAGCACAGTGGGAATGGTATATTTGGGCAAGCTTCTAATTCTGAGATTTATATTATGGGAATTAATCATGCCGAAATAGGACCAAGAGGTATAAAGAACGAATGGGTTTTATTTGATGAAACTGCAATTTGGAAACAAATCTTGATAAAAACAGGTTAATTAAAAAATGTCTAAAATATTAACTACACATGTAGGCAGCTTGCCTAGATCAAAAGGTCTTTCAGAAATTTTATTTTCTAAAGATCGGGGTGAAAAATTTATTAAAGAAGATTTTAATAATATATTGAAAAAAAATGTTGAGACAATTGTTAAAAAACAGATCGAAGTTGGTATTGATTATATAAGTGACGGTGAAATGAGTAAAATAAGTTATGCAACTTATATAAAAGATAGGATAGATGGTTTTTCTGGAGAAAGTGAAAGAAGAGCACCAGCTGATTTAGATGATTTTCCAGAGTATAAAGAAAAAATAGCTAAAAGTGGGGGTACACCAACGTATAGCAGACCGTGTTGTACTAATGCATTAAAAATCAAAGATAAAGATTCATTAAATAAAGACTTAGAGAATTTTAAAAATTCATTAGATAAAAACAATCATCAAAAAGCATTTATGAATGCTGCATCACCAGGTGTCATAAATGTATTTATGCCAAATAGGTTTTATAAAACAGATGATGAATATTTACATAAACTTTCAGAAATTATGGCTATTGAGTATGAGACAATTACTAAATCAAATATACAAGTGCAATTAGATTGTCCTGATCTTGCATTAGCTAGACATATGAATTTTAAGGAATTATCTGAACAAGAATTTTTAAAACGTGCGGAAATTCAAATTGAGTGTTTGAATGAAGCTTTAACTAATGTAGATGTTAATATGACTAGAATGCATATTTGTTGGGGAAACTATGAAGGACCTCATACACATGATATCCCACTAGAAAAAATATTACCAATAATTTTAAAATCTAAAATTAAATATTTTTTAATTGAGTCATCAAATCCCAGACACGCACATGAGTGGAAAGTTTTTCAAGATATTAAATTACCAAAAGATAAAGTTTTAGTTCCTGGTGTTATCGATTCAACATCAAATTTTGTTGAGCACCCTGAGGTTGTAGCAGATAGATTAATTCAGTTTTCAACGGTAATTCCAAAAGATCAACTAATGGCTGGAACTGATTGCGGATTTAGTACTTTTGCAGGATTTGGCAAAATTGATGAAAATATTTGTTATGAAAAACTTCATTCTTTAGTTGAAGGAACTAAATTAGCAAACAAAGTTATATAATTTATCTAGATGTTTTTCTTTTTATTAACGTTCCTTGGATTAAATGACTAACGGCCTCATAATCTGGATCTTTAATATTATCATTAATAAGTTGAGTTACTAATTTTGACATTTGTCTCAAGGGCTGTTTTACAGTACTTAAATTGTAAGATGACCAGTTTGCCATTGAGATGTCGTCATATCCAAATATTTCAATATCTTTAGGTATTTCAATTTTTGTATTTTTTTTAATGTAATCTAAACATCCAAATGCCATCGTATCATCTGCACAAAAAATAGCTGAGATTTTTTTATTCGTTAAGATTTTTGCTGTTGCAGCATATCCACCTTCATATGTAAAATTTCCTTTTTGAGAGTATAATTTTAATTTTTTTGATTTTTTTAATTTATTTTTAAATCCTTTACATCTTTCATTACTTACATAAGACCCTGTGGGACCTTCAATTAAACCAACTTCCTGATGGTTATTTTTGATTATTTGATCTGCAATTAATTCACCACCAAATCTATGATTACATGCAACTGAACTTATAGTAGGGATATCCCAAGCTCTATTATAGGCTATAATTTGAATCTTTTTATTTAAGCAATTTTCAACAAATTGATCTGTTGGTTTAGTTGCTGAAATTATTGCAACTAATCTTTCTTTCAAATATGGCTGAATGAGCTTATCGTCTAATTCTTCACCATCATCAGTTGTTATCAATAAAATTCTAAAACCCGATAAACGTAGCGCTTCATGCAATTCAGTTAATACCTCTGGATAAAATCGATTGGTTATATAAGGTAAAATAACTCCCACTAGTCCACTATCTTCAATATTTTGAGAATCTTGCAAAAAAGTTTGAGGTTTATATTTTAGTTTTTTGGCAGCTTCAAGAACCCTTAGTTTTGTCCTGCTTGAGATGCTTGCACCTTTAGTAAAACATCTTGAAACAGCTGATTGAGATACTCCTGCTAATTTTGCGACATCTTGGGATGTGGCATTTTTATTCATCATTTTTCCTTTTTTATGTATGCAAATGCTTGAATAATTATTCAAACTGTTGCATTAATAAAATATTATAAATTAATATATTAATAAATTATAGGGGAAACAAATGAAAAAAATACTAGTATTATTTTCGATTTTCACATCATTTTTTTTCTTAGCCGGTACTAATGCAAAAGCTTGCGAGCTAAACAATTCTGTACCAGTAACTTCTTTATCTGCAGGATTTGATGCCTGGAAAGTTGTTACTTCTGCTATGGAAGAGTGTGGAAATTTTACACCTACACTTGATCAAGAATACAGAGATAAGCTTGTTGCATCATTAGAAAGCAACCCATCTCAATTTACAATGGCAGGTGTTTCAGCTTCTACAAATGTATCGGTTCTTGATGCTGGTGTAACTAGACCACTTGACGATCTAGTTGCTAAATATGGAGACTCTCTACAAGATAATCAAAAAATTGTAATTGATGGAAAAATTATGGCAATTGCAATGATGACAAATGCTCAACATTTATTTTACAGAGAAGATATTTTGAGTGATCTTGGTATAGATATTCCAACAACTTATGACGAGCTTTTGAAAGCTGCTAAAGTTATTAAAGATGCTGGAGTTGTAGATTATCCACTTGGTGGAACATTCAAGTCAGGTTGGAATTTAGGAGAAGAATTTGTAAATATGTATTTGGGTTTTGCTGATTCTTTTTTTGATGGAAATATGCCAGCAGTTAATAATAACGATGGCTATGAAACACTTAAGATGATGAAAAAACTAACAGAATATATGGATCCTGAGTATTTAACTTCAGATTCTACATATGTTCAACAACAATTCCAACAGGGTAAGATTGCTCTTGCAAACCTTTGGGCGTCTCGAGCTGGTGCTATGGACAATGCAGAGGAGTCAACAGTTGTTGGATTAGTAAAGTTTGCATCAGCGCCTAAAGCAAAAAAGAATGGTAAACCAGCATCTACATTATGGTGGGATGGTGTTGTTATAGCTAAAAATGTTACTGATGAAGAAGCAGAAGCAGCATTTAAACTAGCTATGGTTGGATTAGATCCAGCAAACTTAGGAGCGAACCCTGAAGCTGCTCCTTGGCTGTCTAATGCGTTTGATCCAGCTCCATCAAATATTGGTGCAATTTTAACTGCAAAATCTGGAGCAGCTCCTTATCCTGCATCAGCAAAAATGAGCACACTCCATGGAGTCTTAGGTGCTGCTATTGGTGATTATTTGACTGGGGCAGCTACTGCAAAAGCTACTCTAGAAAAAATTGAGGCTGATTATATTACTGCAGCAACAGAAAAAGGTCTCTTATAATTTTATATAATTGTATATTACTCCCCTTTTAAAATCTTAAGGGGGGTAATATTAGTAAATGAAAAAATCTACTTTTTTAGTTTTTACAATGCCATCATTTATAATGATGACATTATTTATTGCCTTACCTCTTCTAATAGTTTTAATTCAAAGTTTTCAATTCAACCAAGATGTATTAGAAACGATTGAAAGAGAAAATTGCGATCCTTTTGGATGTAAAACAGAAACAATTACCGTTCCTGTATTAGATGAAAATGGAAATAAAATAAAAAATAATATTTGGGTAGGCTTTCAAAATTATAAAAATATTTTGAAATTTGAACAATTATCATCTGTTATTTCAAATGATGGTTTTGAATGGAGTAAAATAAGATCTATTGATTTTTATAAAGCTCTAAGGTTTACACTAACATTTACATTTATTACTTTACCATTTGTAATAATCTTAGGTTTAATATTAGCTCTATGCGTTAATGTTTTAATTAATAGATTGAAAGGTCCAATAATTTTTATAACCTTGCTCCCATTTATAATTACACCTGTAATAGGTGCTTTATCAATAAAATGGTTATTTATAGGAGATGGTATATTAACTTTATTTTTAGAAAATATTTTAGATAAAGATATTGCCCTATTTTCTCAAGGCTGGACGATAGAGATTCTAATGCTTTTTTATAGAGTTTGGCACACTATACCTTTTGCCTTTGTTATTTTTTATGCAGGACTACAAACTGTCGATAAAGAAAAAATTGAGGCAGCATTTGTAGATGGGGCAAATAGACTTCAGCGTTTAAGATTTATTATAATTCCGCATATCATGCCATTAATAGTATTTGTTGCTTTAATTCATTTAATGGATTCATATCGAGTTTTTGATGAAATTGTTGGTTTTAGTGCTTCTGGATTTAGGATTTCATTACAATGGATGACTTATGATTTCTTGAGAATTGATGATTCTGGAACAAGATCTATTGGAAGAGCATCAGCTACTTCTGTTCTTACAATGATAGGAATTATAATAATATTAATTCCAGTTTTAAGAAGAACTTTTAAAGAGCAAAAAGAAAAAAGATTATAATGGAAAGTAAACTTTTTAACTTAACCACGCCTCTTAAAATTATTGTTTCAATTACAATAATTACGTGGTGTATAATTGCTTTATTCCCTCTCTTATGGATTGTTGTAATGTCAATAAAACTTCCTGTTGATTCTTTTGCTTCCAATCCTTTAAAGGTAATAATTGGTCCAAGCACAAAAGAACAGGTTGGAGGTCTATCTTTTGTTAACTTTATTTTTCTTTTTCTATCAATTTTTTTGTTTTATAAATTATACCAAATAAGAAAAATTTTATTTGATTTAATTAATCCTATTTTAAAATTTTCTTTAATTACTTTTTTCATTTTATTCATTATATATAACTATTTCCTTCATATTATTTTTTTTAATTCAAAATAATTTATCTGAATTTGTAAATATATTATTTTCAAATTTAGAATTCTTAAAAATTTTTTCTTACCCAATCATAGGTTTTACTCCTCAGCATTATTTATCTGTTTGGGTTGGTAATGAATTTTATAAACAATTCTTAAATACTATGATTGTAACAGGTGGGGTTGTTACAATTTCATTAACTGTTGGAACACTAGCTGGTTATGGATTAGCAAGAAGTAATTCTATGATTGCCTTTTGGCTTTTAATTTTTGCTTTAATTTTTAGAGCCTTACCTCATTCTGTTTTGGTAACTGGTTATTTAGAACCTTTTATAAATTATGGATTATATGGAAAAAAAATTGCTGTTATTGTTTTGTTAGTAGCTATTAACCAACCTTTTACAATATGGATGCTGAGATCATTTTTTATGAATATACCTCAAGATTTAGATGAAGCTGCTCAAATTGATGGATGTAATCCTTTTCAAGCTTTCTGGAAAGTTGTGATGCCTTTAATGTGGCCAGGTGTAATTACAACAGGATTATTTTCTTTCTTGTTAGCTTATAATGATTATCTTGTTGCAGCATTATTATTAGATGGACAATCACAAACTATGGTTCCAGCAATTATGCAATATTTTAATATGGAAACTAAAATGACAGATTTAGTTGAGTCAATTGCTGCTGCTGCATCAATTACCGCACCATTGTTTTTGTTAGTGATGTTTTTCCAAAAACAAATAGTGTCTGGTTTAACTCAAGGTGCAGTAAAGGGTTAACAATAATATGATAATTATTTATTAAAATTATAAGATGAAATACAAAGCATTACTTTTTGGATCAATTGGAACACTGATTGAATCTTCTAATATCCAACGTAATTCATTTAACGAAGCCTTTAAAGAAGCTGGTTTAGATTGGTATTGGGACGAGCAAGATTATAGAATTTTATTAAAAAAATCAGGTGGCACTAAGAGAGTAGAAGATTTTGCAGAAAAAAATAACATCAATGTTAATGCATCACAAATTAGAGATAGAAAAACAGAATTATTTAGTTCATTCATTATTCAAAACAAACAAAAATTAAGAGAAAGTGTTTATGAAATGATTAGATATACTAAAGATAATAATATTAAACTTGCATTCTCAACTTCTACAACTGTAAATAATGTAGAAGCTGTATTTGAAAGTCTTTCTAATCAAATTTCAAAAGCGGATTTTGATTTTATTGGAAATAGATCATTTGTTAACAATGAAAAACCTCATCCAGAGATATATAAAGTAACACTAGAAAAATTAAATTTAAAACCTGAAGAATGTCTTGCAATTGAAGATACAGAGGAAAGTAGTAATGCCGCTGTTAATGCAAGTGTTAAATGTATTGCATTTCCAGGTGATTTTCACAAAGAAGATAAATTTGATATGTGCATCAAAAAAATGAATTTATTAGATCAAACCATTTTTTCATTGTAAATTATACGCATAAATGTTTCTAAAAAAATTCGAAGTAAAAGATAAGACTGCACTTGTTACAGGTGCAGGAAAAGGGATTGGTAAAGCATCTGCAATCGCACTGGCAGAAGCTGGAGCAAATTTAATAATTATAAGTAGAACAGAAAAAGATCTTATAGCTGTTAAAAACCAAATTAAAAAAATTAAAAGAAAATGCAACTACTTTGTTTGTGATGTAACAAATTTAAAAGAAATAAAAAAAATATTTTCTAAAATTCCAAAATTAGACATATTAGTAAATAACGCTGGAACAAATAGGCCAGAATATTTTACTAAAATTAAAAGAAAAGATATGAGTGAAGTGGTTGATCTTAATATTAAAGCATCATTTGATATTGCTCAATTAGCAACAAAAATTATGCTAAAATCAACAAATAGAAAAAAAAGTGGTGGATCAATTATAAATATTTCATCTCAGTTAGGTAAAGTTGGAGCTCCTCTTAGAAGTGTTTACAATATGACCAAGTTTGGCGTTGAAGGTCTAACTAAAGGAATGGCTATCGATTTAGCAAAACACAACATTAGAGTTAATTCAGTTTGCCCTACATTTGTTGAAACTCCTATGGTTAAAAAATTTTTCAAAGATAAAAATTTTAAAAAATCTGTTATTGAAAATATACCTTTAGGAAAAGTAGCAACAGAAAGTGATATTGCTAGTGCAGTAGTGTATCTTGCTTCTGATGCTGCATCGATGATAACTGGCTCTTCATTAGTAATTGATGGAGGATGGACTGCTAAATAATGATTTCTAGAGAATTAAAAAATTTTTTTGCCAACTATCAGATTGCAACTCAAACATTTAACAAAAAGACAATTGAAAAATCATTAAGCAATTATTTTACAAAAGAATCTTTATTTAATTTTTGCCATCCTTTTGGAACTTTTAAAGGTTTAAATAATTTTCTTTCTAAATGTATTTTGCCATTATTGGATAGTATCCCTGATCTAGAAAGAAGAGATATGATTATTATGGCGGGAAAAACCCCTGAAGGGCAAAAATGGATAGGTACAATGGGAAATTATATGGGAACTTTTATAAAACCATACTTAGATATTCCACCAACAGGAAATTTAATTCATATGCGCTATCATGAGTTTTTTAAAATAGAGGAAAATAAAATTACTGAAGTACAATCTATTTGGGACTTACCTGAAATTATGATGCAAGCAAATGCATGGCCAATGTCTCCTCAACTTGGTGCATTTCTTTGTACCCCAGCTCCTATGACTGGAGATGGCTTGTCAATAAATGGAGAAAAGAAAGAAAATTTTGATCATGTTATAGATATGTTAAATGATTTATCCTTACATCCTAAAAATCCTGATCCAAAAATTATGAATCTAGAAAAATATTGGCACCCAAATCTTAATTGGTACGGACCAGCCGGAATTGGTACAGGTAGAGGTATAGCAGGTTTCAGACATTGGCATCAAATCCCATTTTTAAGAGCAATGCCAGATAGAAAAGGTGGTTCATCAAATGAAAAATTAGCCACCGATGGCATGGAAGATTTGCAAACACACTGGATACATGAAGGAAATTATGTGTGTGAAACAGGTTGGCCTAATATGAGATTAACAATAACCAATGATGGCTGGATGGGTATTGCTCCATCAAATCAAGCACTAGAAATGAGAAGTCTAGATTTCTGGAGGCTAGAAAATGGTTTGATTAGAGAAAATTGGGTCTTAATTGATTTACTTGATATTTATAGACAAATTGGAATCAATATATTTGACAGAATTAAAGAGTTTAATAAAGCTCGTCAAACAGGACATATCAATTTATCTGATGGATTAGATGTTTTAAAGTAGCTAATTTTCCTTATTAATAAAATAAGTTGCTACGATTACAATTATACCACCAATAAAAGTAATTAAAGTTGGTATTTCATAAAAAATTATAAACGTTAACAACACACCAAATACAGGAAATAGAGCATAAAATGGAAATACTCTATTTACAGGATACATCCTATATAAATAGAACATCGACATGTGTGCAGCAATTGAAACAAAGATACCTGAATGAAATATTAATAACCATGACTGAAAACTAATAGTTTTTATTTCGTTTATTGTTTGTCCTTCAAATATTGATGATGAAATAATTAATAACATAAATCCTACTAATCCCATTACTGCATTTGTGAGAGTGACCTCTAAATCTTTAAGGTATCTGGAAAATACCTGTGCACTAGCATAAAAGAATGCCATTAACGTTATTAAGATTAATGCAAAAATTTCATTTCTTATTAAAGGATCAAAGCCTAACAAAATAATTCCAAAAAAAGAAATAAATATAAGCACCCATTTTTTAATACTTACTTTCTCTTTTAAAAAAAATGAGCTTAATAATATTGCAAATGGTACAGCCAATTGAGAACCAATAATTATCGGAGAAACTATGTTTGCTTCATTTAAAGACAATGTCATAAAAACATTTGCTAAAAAACCCATAGAAATTGAAAAAAAGAGAAGTGGTAACCAGTATTTTTTTTCAGGAATTCTAAATCTCCAAAAAGGCAAAAGGCATATGAAAACTACTAACATTCTTAAACTTCCCATTAATAATGGGGGTACATTTTCATTAAAAATAACTTTCTGAACAGGGTAGGCACTTCCAAATAAAAAAGTGATTATTAAAATTAAAAAATAATGTCTTAAAAGCATTCGAGCTAAAATTTATTTACTGGTTAGTTATTTGCAGCAACTACAGCTGCCATAATTGATGCAAGTTTAGAATTTTTACTATCTGCTCGACTAGGAACCACAACTGGTACTTTACCACCAATTACTATTCCTGCTGCACAAGCATTCATAAAATAAACCATTATTTTGGATAAAGAATTTCCAGTTTCTAAGTTAGGAACTAATAATACATCAGTATTACCAGCAACATCGTTCTTAATCCCTTTTATTTTAGCTGCTTCCTCAGAAACAGCATTATCAAAAGCAAGCGGCCCATGAACAAAAGCATTAATTTTTTCTTCTAACGCAAGTTCCATAACTTTTTTGGCATCAACTGAACTTGGCATACTATCAATTGGATCTTCTGTACCTGATAAAATTGCAACTTTTGGTTTGTTAATGTTTAATTTATTACAAAACTGCACAGCATTTTTAAGAATTTGTAATTTTATATCAACTCTTGGTAAAACATTTAAGGCGCCATCAGTGATAAAAAGAGGTTTTTTAAGCTGCGGTGTAGTCATATGCCAAATATGACTTAATCTTCTGCCATCAAGTAAATTAAATTCTTTTTTTAAATAAGAGCGCATTAAAATATCAGTATGGAGGTTCCCTTTAATTATGATTTTACTTTTATTTTCATTAGACATCTGACAAGCAATTGAAGCACTATCCTCTTCATCTTTAGCCTCTACAATATTAAAATTAGAAATATCAAAACTTAAATTTTTCGCTGTTTCAGCAATTGAACTTCTATTTCCAATTAAAGTTGGATCGATGAGTTTCATATTCTTACCTTCAATCACAGCTGATAATATGCTTTCTTGATTGGGGCACACAACAGCTGCAGGTATGTTAGGAGTTTCTAAAGCTTTACTTTTAAGATCTTCTGGTAATGTGCTCATATTTGTTATTCTCTCTATACCACTGCTACAATTTTTCCTATGATATTTCTTTATTGTGTAAGAAATATTCTTTGATTTATCGATAATTTCATATACTCAATCTCTATTAAGGAAAAATATGGACTTAGAAAAAAGAACTGAAATACCTAATTCATTAGAAGAACATTGGATGCCATTTACATCTAATAGAGATTATAAAAATAGTCCAAGATTAATGGTTAAGGCAGAAGGTGTTTATTACACTGATCATTATGGAAATAAATTAATTGATGCTAGCTCAGGATTATTTTGTAGTCCAGCGGGTCATTCAAGACCAGAAATAAGAGAAGCAGTATCAAAACAATTGGAGCAATTAGATTATGTTCAACCATTTCAACAAGGTTTTGGCGGTTCATTTGATTTAGCTAGAAAAGTTTCAAAACATACGCCCGAAGATTTAAATAAAATATTTTTTACTATTTGTGGTTCATCAGCTGTTGAAACAGCAATTAAAACAGCTATAGCATATTTTAAAGCAAAAGGAGAAGGTCACAGATCTCACATAGTCGGAAGAGAAAGAGGTTATCATGGAATGAATATTGGAGGAATTTCTGTTGGTGGAATGATTGCTAATAGAAAAACTTTCTCAAATATTCTCATGCCAAATGTACATCATCTAAGACATACTCATTTACCTGAAAATTTATTTGTAAAAGGCGAACCTGAAACAGGTGCTGATCTAGCAGATGATCTTGAAAGAATTGCTGGTAACATAGGTGCTGAAAATATTGCAGCATGTATTGTTGAGCCAGTAGCAGGATCAACAGGAACTTTAGTTCCGCCAAAAGGATATTTAAAAAGACTAAGAGAAATTTGTGACAAACATGGAATTCTTTTAATTTTTGATGAAGTTATTACTGGCTGGGGAAGAATGGGCGCTCCATTTGCAGCTCAAGCGTTTGATGTATGTCCTGATATTATGACAATGGCTAAAGCAATTACTAATGGTGTTGTACCTTTAGGAGCAGTAGCTTCACGTGATCATATCTATGATACTATTGTTGATGCTTCACCTACAGGAGCTATAGAATTTTTTCATGGCTATACTTATTCCGCCATACCTGTTTCAATGGCAGCAGGTTTAGCAATGCAAGATATAATTGAGAAAGAGGATTTATTTAATAGGGCTAAAGATATGTCTCCATATTTCTTAGATGGTTTATTTTCTTTAAAGGATTTAGATATCATTACAGATATAAGAGGATATGGAATGATGGGAGGAATTGACATTAAAATGGATGAGCGTTTAGGCAAAGCTGGATATGCTTGTTTTAAAAAATTATTTGAAGCAGGTTTAAGCTTAAAAGCAACAGGTGATTGCTTAATTGTTGCACCTCCATTTACTTGTGAAAAAAAACATATTGATGAGATAATTGAAAAATTAAGAACAGGTATCTCAAATTATATGCATGATAGATAATGAAAATAGGTGTTCCATCCGAGATTAAGGCTCAAGAGTCTAGAGTTGGGCTTACTCCACAAAGTGTTAAAGAATTAGTAAAGGATAAGCATACTATTCTAATACAAAAAGATGCCGGTGCTGGTGCTGGATTTTCAAATAGTGATTATGAATTGTCAGGTGCAAAAATTGTAAATTCAGCTGAAGATATTTTTAATGACTCTGAAATGATTGTAAAAGTAAAAGAACCTCTAATGAATGAAGTAGCAATGATAAAAGAAAACCAAATTTTATTTACTTATTTACATCTTTCAGCTGCTCCAGAATTGACAAAGGGTTTGATTGATTCAAATTCAATTTGTATAGCTTATGAAACGGTAAGTGATCATAATAATAAATTACCTCTACTAGCACCAATGAGCGCTGTAGCAGGTAGAATGTCGATACAAGCCGGAGCTTATTCTCTTGAAAAACATAAGGGTGGAAGTGGTTTACTTTTAGGTGGTGCGCCTGGAGTTCAACCTGGAAATGTCTTAATTTTAGGCGGAGGTGTTGTAGGAGAAAATGCAGCAATAATTGCCACAGGTATGCAAGCAAAAGTTTTCATTGTTGATAAATCAGAAAAAAGATTAGAAGAATTACAAGAAAAATTTGGTGATAAAATAGAACCACTTCATAGTGATAAAATAAATCTAAAAGATTATATTTCTGAATGTGATTTACTAATTGGAGGAGTGCTTGTTCCAGGTTCTAATGCTCCTAAGATTATAACTAAGGACATGATCAAAGAGATGAAAAGTGGATCGGTGATTGTTGATGTTGCAATTGATCAAGGTGGTTGTGTTGAAACTAGTAAACCAACAACCCATGCAAACCCTACGTATGTTGTAGATGATGTTGTTCATTATTGTGTTGCAAATATGCCAGGGGGAGTTCCTAGAACCTCTACACTTGCTTTAAATGCAGTTACTTTACCATTTATTCAAAACTTAGCTTCTAACGGTTTTAATGATGCTTTAAAAAATGATAAAAATTTTATGAATGGTTTAAATATTTTTAAAGGTGCCGTTACATATAAAGCTATTGCTGATGATTTAAATTATGATTATGCTAATCCAGAAACTTTAGTTCACTAGAAATTATTAGAAGCTTCCACCATTATTTTTAATTTTATTTTTGCTAAATCTTTAGGTAAGTGACCAAGACCGCAATCAGGAGCAACAATTAATTGTTCCTTATCAATAAATTTCAATGCTTCATTTATTCTTGAAACAATTTCTTCTTTAGTCTCTATCTGAGAGCTTGCAATTTTTATCAAACCAAAGATAACTTTCGTTTGATTAAAATCTTTTAAAAAATTTAAATCATTATATCGATGAGCATCTTCTATAGAAACTGTATCTATAATTGATTCATCTAAAGCTTTACTAATTTTACTGTAAGAATCTAAAGGCGCTTTTGGATAATCTACTGCATCTAATTTATCAGGATAGCCGCAACAAATATGAGTAATTTTTTCAATACTTTGATTATTTATATCCTTAAAACATCTCTCTAAATTTTTAATTCCAAAATTAAGAGCATTTTCTGGTTTTCTCGCAAACAAAGGTTCATCGACTTGAATATATTTACAACCTGCATCAACTAATCTTTTAATCTCTACATTAATAGCATCAGCTAAATCTTCACCCATATGCTCATCTGAATCATAAAATGTATTTGCTATAGTATCTGTTATAGTCATTGGTCCTGGAATAGTAATTTTCAAATCCTTATTGGTTAAACTCTGATTTTTTTTCCACTCTTCAACTAAAAAAGATTCTTTTGCTTTAACTTTTGAAGTTATTGTTGGTAACCAGCATTTATAATTCCCTGTCCTAGCAACTTTTTCTGTGAGATTTGTAAAATCAATTCCTTCTAAATATCTACAATGATAGTGAATATAATTTTCTCTTCTAACTTCACCATCGGTGAGGATATCAATACCACATTCCTCCTGATCTCTGATTATTTCTTTTGTAGCTTTATTAAATAACTCTTCAACATTATTGCCCATCTTTTTTATTTCATCTTCATAAAATTTAGTTGGATATTCAGTATCTGTACCACCAGAAGCATTAAACCAATCAGTTATTTTTAAATAACTTGGCTTTGGGTAGGCACCTATAACAGTTGTAAACATAAGTTAATTATCCCATTTTTCTGCTAGCTGGTCCAGATTTTGTTTTAACTCCTGAGCTAGAAAGTTTTGTATTGGATAACTGTCTTTCCTGATGAATCATTCGATGGCTTAATAGTTTTGATACCAAATCATTTTTAATGTCTTGAAATTCTTTTACTCTAGATAAATCATTAATTTCATTAGGATCATTTTCTAAATCAAACAATAAACATGGCAATGAAGGGAAATGAACATATTTCCATTTATTATTTCTAATAACTGATAGATTGCATTGCTCAGGTGCTAATTTTTTATCATTAACAAATGAAGTACTTTCTCTAAAATCATAATCAAAAACAACAAAATCTTTATTAGGTGATTTTTCATATTGATCATTAATATTATGCATTAGTGATTGACCATTCCAATCAATTGGAATCTCACCACCTAGCCATTCTAAAATTGTAGGAGCAACATCTACGGATTCAGTTAAGTGGTTAATTTCCTTCGCACTGTTTTGGGGTACATAAATAAATAATGGAATTCTATAAGAGGAGTCCCACCAGCCTAATTTTCCCCATAAATTATTTTCATTTAACATCTCTCCATGATCACTAGTAAATATTATCATTGTATTCTCTTCTTGCCCTGATTCTTTCAAAGCATTCAAAATTTTACCAATATTAAAATCAACTTCTGCACACATAGCAAAATAGACACTCATAATATTTTTGATGTCTTGATCTTTTAAAAGATCATAATTAATTTCAGAGAAATTTTCTTTTAATAAAAATTTTTTACATAATTCTTTAAGTAAAGGATGTTTTTTTGATAATTCTTTCAGTGAAATATCATTTTTAGATAAATTAATATTATCTGGATTAAATTTACTAAACCATGGATCAGCAACATGAAAGGGTGGGTGTGGTTTTAAAAAAGATACATGCATAAAAAATGGGTCTTTGATTTTTTTTAAATCATTGACAACTTTGTCTGCTAAAAAAGCGGTATCTGAAAATTCAGTTGGAATATAATATGGTTCATAAATATATGCTTGATCATCTTTAGGTTTTCTTCCTTTGTATAAATCTTCTGCTTTATTAATTTCAAAACCATTTTGATTAAGATGGTTAGCCCAAGGTTCTGGTTTTCCTCCTGGTAAAACACAACCATCTTCAAATCCTTCCATTGGCGATTCATAGGTAAAGTTTTTTTTATCTTTTGGTTCTAAGTATCTTGGATCCCAAGATGTATCAGTGTATCCATAAAGACTTGGATTATAATTTAGTTTGCGAACTTCTTTAGCAATATTTGTAAATCTTTTATCAAGAGGCGCACCATTATAAACTGAACGATGTATAAATGGATATAATCCTGTAAGCATTGTAGTTCTAGATGGTCCGCAAGGGACAATCCCTGCGAAATGTGATTTAAAAACAACACTTTGTTTTGCAAGCTTGTCTAAGTTTGGAGTAAGCGCATATGGATGATTTAGGAAACTAAAGCAGTCAAAACGCCATTGGTCAGCACAGATAAATAGCACAGATTTTTTGGATTTTTTCATATTTACGTATGATTATTAAAGTAATTAATTAGCAAGAAATACACAATTTTTTACAAAAAACTGTAATAAAAGTGTCAAATTTTTTTGATAAAAAATCAAAATTGTTTACAAACTAAATCATACGATAAATTTATCTTATAGGAGAAAATATATGTTAAAAAAATTATTCATAGCGTTGGTATTTTCTTCCGCAACTTTTGTTTGGAGTGGAAGCTCTTTTGCAGGTGGTCATTGTGTAGGTACAACAATGAACGATGCACAAACAGGCGGAAAATATCCTCAGCAATATGAGTTATCGGAATATGAAAGTGCAGCCAGCTGTACGATGAAATTTTCTGACAATCCAAATATTGCTAGCATTAACGCTACAATACAAGGTAACCCAGGAAGTCTACCTCCAGTTGAGGATAGATTACCTGACGAGCCGCTTGTTGTAGTGCCATATGATTCTATTGGTAAATATGGAAATACAATAAACTTTTTATCAAACGCAACTGAAGCCGGAACTTCAGATATGTTATCTACAAGACACGTTAACTTATTACGTTTTGCTGATGACTTAAGTACAATTGTTCCAAACGTTGCTAAAGATTATGAGTGGAATGATGATTTTACTACTTTAACTTTCATGTTACGTAAAGGTCACAAGTGGTCAAACGGTGAACCTTTTGTAGCAAGAGATGTTGAGTTTTGGTACGAAGATTTGATGATGAATTCAAACATCCGTGAAAAACCATATCCATATCTATTAGTTGGTGGTGAACCAATGACTGTTGATGTAATTGATGATCAAACAGTAAGATTTAATTTACCATCACCATTCCCTGGTTTAACTGCAACTATTGCATGGTCATATAACCAGTTCTTTATGCCTTCACATTTCCTAGAACAATTCCATCCGGAAATTGATTCAAATGCAGATGCAAATGCACAAGCTTTAGGATTTGAAAACGGTTATGATGCTTTAGCAGCATATTATGGTAACTCTGGTTGGACTGATACTCCAACTCCTTTATTAGCTAGACCTGATCTAGTTGATGGATTACCTTATGCAGCGTATCCTTCTTTAGAAGCTTATATGACGATTGAAGATACTACTGAAGGTAGAGTCTATGCAGCTAACCCATACTTTTTCCAAGTTGATACAGCTGGAAATCAATTACCATACATTGATTATCAAAATGAAAGATACATCAATGAAAATGAAATAAGATTATTAAAACTTGTTAATGGTGAAGTTGATTATAAATCTCAGTCTGTTCAATTAGAGTCTGCTCCTCAATTACTTGATGGTGCTGAGTCTGGTGGATATCAAGTTCAAATCAATCCAGGTTGTGGTGCTGCATTATTTAGTTTTAATGTAACACATCCTGATCCTGAAAAACGTAAAGTCTATGGAGATATTCGTTTCCGTCAAGCAATGTCAATTGCGATGAATAGAGACGAGATCAACGAAGTTGCATATTACGGCTTAGGTAAAGTTGAGCAGTTCGTAGGATTTTCTCCTGCACCTGACTTCGTTCCTGAAAGTATAAAAATGCATATGACTCAATACGATCCAGATGGAGCAAATGCTCTTCTAGATGAAGTTGGATTAAAAGATGTTGATGGAGATGGATTTAGAGAATTACCAAATGGTGATGCTCTAGCTATTAACATTGATTACGCTACTCAAGGTATTGGTGGTGTTGAAGTTGAACTTGTCGCAAGATACTTTAATGAAGTAGGAGTAAAAACTACTTTTAAAGAGGTAACTCCGGATGAATATCGTGGTTCGCAAGCTGCAAACCAACTTGATGTTCATGTTTGGGACAAAGGTCAACCATTGGCAATTGTTGCTGGTAACCCAGAAACATTTAAACCTCCTTTTGGTAACTACTTTAACCATACGCAAGGTTTAGATTGGGCAGCATACATTGATAGTAATGGTGACGAAGGTACTAAACCTCCTCAGTGGGTATATGACTTAAGTGATGGAATTGATAAATTCCAATCTTATGCTCTTGGTACTGCTGAGTCTAACGAGTGGGGAGAAAAAATTGCAACAATGTTAACAGAGCAAAGTCTATTGATTGGTACGGTGAAAGCACCTTTCCCAACTTATCATAGAAACGCTTTGAAAAACTTTACGCAGTTTAAAACTACTTCGTATGAGTATTATAGAACATACCCATACCTAGCTACTCAATGGTGGTTAGACGAGTAATTTAACTCAATAAATAATAAAAAAAGCGGCAATTATATATTGCCGCTTTTCTTTTTTTAATTATTCTTATTTTCTAATTATTTTATATGATTAATTTTATACAATTTACTCTTACACGAGCGGGGCTTGCAGTTATAACTTTGCTTCTTGTATGCTTTATTGTTTTTTCTTTAATGGAATTAGTTCCTGGAACTTGTGCTGAAAGATATCTTGCATTTAAAAATACCCAAGGATCACAAATAACGTATGAAGATATAGAAAAAGAAAAAATTCGCTTAGGTTTGGATAAACCTTTTTTGTACAGATATGGCAAATGGGTTTCTAATATAGTTTTTAATGGAGATTTTGGTGACAGTTGTATTTTAAGAATGAATATTAATGAATTATTAAGTGGAAGATTTACTTTATCTCTAATAATATGTTTGGTTGCACTAATATTTTCTTATTTAATAGCCATACCAGTTGGGATTATATCGGCCACGACAAAATATGCTTCATTAGATAATACCCTTAAATTTATAAGTTATCTTGGAATAGCTCTCCCCAACTTTTTAGTAGCACTCTGTATTATGCTTTTTATGACTGTCTATTATGGGGATACAATGACAGGCCTATTCTCTCAAGAATATGAAAACGAACCATGGTCATCAGCAAAATTATTTGATTTTTTAAGCAGAGCTTGGCTTCCCATTTTTGTTTTAGGTTGGAATGCAACTGCTTTTGCTCTTCAGACAGTTAGAGCGCTAATGTTAGATGAAAATGATAAATTATATGTAATGGCTGCAAGAGCTAGAGGAATATCTGGGATGAGTTTATTGTGGAGATATCCTGCAAAACATTCTTTAGGTCCAGTTATCAATTCTATAGGTTTTGACCTTAATCGAATATTTAGTGCATTACCGATTGTGGCCTTAATTTTAATTCTTACCGAAGCTGGTGCATTATTGATTGAAGCTTTAGCAAGGTCAAATGATCAGCAATTAGCAGGTGCAATTATTTTTCTTTTAACAGCAACAATTGTTTTTGTTAATTTTATAACTGATATTATTTTAGCTATAATTGATCCAAGAATAAGAAAAGGAGTTATGGGTGGAGGTTAGTAATCAAAAAAAAGAGGCTTATTATACTGCAACACAAATGCAGTTAGTAAGAACACGTTTCTTCGGAAATAGATCAGCCATGATTGCTGGTTCTATTTTATTGTTTATGATTATTTGTAGCCTCTTCGCAGATTTTCTATCTCCTTATGATCCAACAATTAAAGGAAGAGATAAAGATTATGAAAATGGAGCACCTCAAATTCCAATGTTTTGGGATGAGAATGGTTTTTCAACTAGACCTTTTTTACATACATTAGAAAAATATAGAGGAGCAGATACAAATTTCAGATGGGTGTATAAAGTTGATACAGAAAAAAGAAGATACGTTTATTTTTTTGTTGAAGGTTGGGAATATAAAGTTTTTGATTTTAATATAAATCTTCCAGGTAAAATTTTAGATTTTAAAATCCCAGGTTTTACATTTAATACCCATTTATTTGGCGTCGAAGAGGGTGGAATTCACATATTTGGAACAGATAAAGCAGGAAAAGATTTATTTAGTAGAACGTTAAGTGCAATTTATATTTCGCTAGCTGTAGGTACACTTGGTGTTTTTATATCATTTGTACTATCGCTAATTATTGGAGGAATTTCAGGTTATTATGGTGGTTGGATTGATAGTGTACTTCAAATGTTTACTGATGCAATTCGAACGGTTCCACCAATACCTCTTTTTATGTGTCTTGCTGCTTTTGCACCATTAGAATGGAGCTCTGAATTACGTTTCTTTTTTATATCTTGTTTGCTAGGATTAATTTCATGGCCAACACTTGCTAGAAGAGTAAGAACACATCTTCTTAGTGAAAGAAGCCAAGAATATATTCTTGCTGCAAAACTTTGTGGAGCATCTTCTACTCACATTATTGTAAGACATTTATTACCAAGTTTCACTAGCTACATTATTGTCGATTTAGTTATTAGTTTTCCATATATGTTATTATCTGAAACGGCTTTAAGTTTTATTGGACTTGGTTTAAGAGAACCCGTAAACTCTTTAGGTGTACTTTTGCAAAATGCAACAAAGGCTGACGTACTTTTAAACTATCAATGGTATTTTATACCTGTATTTTTCTTAGTCGTATTAATTTTAACATTTGTTTATGTGGGGGATGGATTACGTGATGCAGCAGATCCTCATAAGGTAAAATAATATGAGTCATTTATTAGAAGTAAAAAATTTAGATGTAAAATTTGATACTGATGAAGGTAGAATTACTGCAGTTGAAAATATCTCTCTTTCTGTAGATCAAGGTGAAGTACTTGGTATAGTTGGTGAATCTGGATCAGGTAAATCTGTGACTGCTAAATCGATTATGAAATTAAATCCAGGTAATACTTCTTATAATGAAGACGCAGAAATAATTTTAGACAACGAAAATGTTCTTCAATTTACCTCTAAGCAAGACTTAAAAAAAATAAGAGGTGGTAAAGTATCAATGATTTTTCAAGAGCCTATGGCAAGTTTTGCTCCAGCAATAAAAATTGGCGCACAAATGGTTGAGCAATTACTAATTCATAAAAATATTAATAAAGAAGAAGCAAAATCAATATCCATAAACATGCTAAAAAGAGTAGGTATCGCAGATGCAGAAAAACGGTTTAATCAATATGCATTTGAATTATCTGGGGGAATGCGTCAAAGAGCAATGATAGCTATGGCACTATCAACAATGCCTAAACTTTTATTAGCAGATGAGCCAACAACTGCTTTAGATGTAACAATTCAAGCTCAAGTAATTAACCTAATTAAAGATATTATTAAAGAATATCAAATGGGAGTAATATTTATTACTCACGATCTAGGTGTTATTGCACAGGTAGCTGATCATGTAGCGGTTATGTATTTGGGAAGTGTAGTGGAGAAAGGTCCAGTAAATGAGATCCTTAAAAACCCAAAACATCCTTATACAAAAGGGCTATTACAAGCTTTACCTGACATAAATAACTTAGACGCACCGTTATCTCCAATACCTGGAAATATTCCAAGTCCATTAGATAGACCAACAGGGTGTGTATTTAGAACTAGATGCCCCCATCATAATCCAGAAGGAAAAGATGGTAAAATAGAAATGAAATTAATTGAAGTTGAACCAGGTCACTGGGTTGATCAATGTGGAATTAAGTGTGGTCAAAATGGGTGATAATTTAATTTCAGTAAATAATGTTTCAGTAAATTTTGATTATCAAGAAAATTTTATTTCAAAAAAACAAAAAATACATGCTGTAAACAATATCAATATCAAAATTAAAAAAGGATCTTTTTTTGGTTTAGTGGGTGAGTCTGGTTCAGGAAAAACTACTCTTGGTAGAGCAATACTTGGAGCTAATAAAATTAGTTCTGGAAATGTTATTTTTCATGACGATGAAAGAGATTATGATTTAACAGATATGAACAAACAAGATTTAAAAGAATATAGAAAAAAAGCTCAATTAATTTTTCAAGATCCTTATGCTGCTTTAAGTCCAAGAATGACAGTGAGAGATATTATTGCAGAGCCTTTAGAAGTGATGAAAATAACAAACTCAAGACAAGAAACTGATGAAAGAGTAAGAGACATTGCTTCAAAATGTAGATTAAATATTGAGCATTTACGAAGATTTCCTCATGCATTTTCTGGAGGACAAAGACAAAGAATATCAATTGCAAGAGCCTTAGTAAGTAATCCAAAATTTATAGTAGCAGACGAAAGTGTTGCAGCTTTAGATGTATCAATACAAGCAGATATATTAAATCTTTTAAAACAACTTCAAACAGAGCTTAACCTAACTTATTTATTCATAAGTCATGATTTAAGTGTAGTAGCTCATGTATGTGATGTTGTTGCAGTTATGTATTTGGGGCACATAGTTGAAATGGGACCCTCAAGAGAATTATTTAAGAACCCAAAACATTCTTATACAAAGGCACTATTATCTTCTATTCCATCAATTGATCCAGAGAAAAGATCTGAAGCTATAGAACTAAAAGGAGAAATTCCTAGCGCATTAAATCCACCTCCAGGTTGTGTGTTTAGAACCAGATGTCCCAATCCTGGAGTAGATTGCAAAGGTGGAGAAATAAATATGGGCCTTATTGAAGTTGAACCAGGTCACTGGGTCGATCAGTGTTGTGCTCTATAAGTAGTTTTTATAACTGTAATGAAAAATATAGCATTTATTGGAACCTCTCATATTCATACACCAAATTTTATTTCTAAGGTAATTTCAAACATTAAAATTAATTGTATTGGTGTTTGGGACAAAGACAAGAATAGGTCAAAAATTGACTCTGATAAACTGCAATGTAAGAATTATGATAACTACATTGATTTATTGAAAGAACCTAATTTAGATGGTGTTATTGTATGTTCAGAAACTAATTTGCACTATGAATTAGTTAAACAGATTACCGAGAATAAAAAACACTGTTTTATAGAAAAACCTTTGGGGATAGGAAAAAAAGATTCTTTTGAAATGGCAAATCTTATTGAGTCTTCAAATATTATTTTTCAAACTGGATATTTCATGAGAAGCAATCCTGTTTACATAAAACTTAAAGAATTAATTGCTGATAATTATTTTGGCGAAATTTCAAGAATTCGACTAATTAATTGTCACGATGGTATTATGAGGGATATTTTCAAAAACTATCAATGGATGACAGATCCTAAAGTTGCAGGCGTTGGGGCTTTTGGTGATTTAGGAACACATGTTTTAGATCTTCTTTTATGGTTTTTTTCTGATGTTGAGTCAGTAAGTGCAGCCTTTACAAAAGTATATAATCAATATCCAGGTTGTGAAGAGAGTGGAGAAGCATTAATAAAATTTAAAAGTGGATTGATAGCTAGTATTGCTGCGGGATGGATAGATATAGCACAGCCGTATACTATTTTTGTGAGTGGAACGAAAGCTCACGCAAGAACAACCAATGAGCAATTAATTATAAACGAAAATAAGGAAGGTAAAAAAATAGAAAGAATAGAAGAAAATTTACCAGAAACATTGCCTCATGCATTTGATTTGTTTCTCAATTCATTAATTGATAACAATACCAAAAATCTAGTTACTCCTACAGAAGCTGCATTGAGAAGTAGTATAATGGAATCAATTTACCAATCAGAAAAAGAAAAAAAATGGATAAATATCTAAATTAAAAAATATAAATATGAGTAAAATAAAAGTTGGCATTATTGGCGTTGGGGGTATTGCAAAGTTACATGTACCTGGTTGGCGCATGTCAGAACATGCAGAATTAATAGCAGGTTCCGATATAAATAATTCTATTCTTGAAGATTGGGGCAATACAAATCAAATAAAAAAATTATATCTTGATCCCTTAGATATGATTAATGATCCAGATATAGATGTAATAGATATATGTGCACCTAATAACTATCATTGTGATTTAGCAATTAAAGCAATGCAAGCAGGCAAAGATGTTTTATGTGAAAAACCCTTAGCTCCAAATGCCTTACAAATAAAAAAAATGATTGAAGTAAGAGATCAAACGAAAAAAAAATTAATGTGTGCTCAACACTTTAGATTTAGAAAAGATTCTCAATTAATAAAAGATCAATCCAAATCAATTGGTTCGATATATCATGCACGTTCTTGGATGCTTAGAAGAAATTTTTTACCAGTCTCACTTGGTTTTTTAAAAAAAGAAAATTCAGGAGGAGGTCCTTGTATTGATATAGGAGTGCACGTATTAGATTTAACTCTTTGGTTTATGAACAATCCAGAACCACTTTCTGTTACAGGTGTGTCAAAAACAGAATTAGCAAAGCAGCCAAATTCTTTTAGTTACAATGGTGAGTACGATAAGGAAACAATGAACGTTGAAGATTTTGCAGCTGCGTTTGTTAGGTTTAAAAATGGTGCAACCTTGATGCTTGAAGTATCATGGATGCTTCATCATAAACTACCAGAAGATAAAATAGAAGATATGCAGGTATGGTTATACGGAAGAGAAGCTGGTTTGCATTGGCCTAATTGTGAGATTATAAAAAATGATATCAATTCTCAAACTCACATAACTAAAAAAATTGAAGGAAATTTAAAAGACACTATTGAACCTCATGCCAAAGAATGTATCGAGTTTGCAGAGTTTGTTGCAAACGATCAACCAGTTGCTATTCCGGCTGAACACTCTCTACAAGTAATGAAAATTTTAGATGGAATTTATAAAAGTCAAGAAGTAGGAAAAGAAATTATTTTAGCATAACAGATTATGATTAATGAAAAATAATTTATTTTTAGCCGTTATATTATCACTTTCAGGTTTGTTTTTATTGGATTGTATGGGGATTGCGATAAAGTTTTTACGAAACGAATATCCAGCAGCTCAACTTTCTGTTTTTAGAAATTTATTTGGAATGATCCCATGTGTTATTGCTTTATATTTTTCACATGATTGGCATCAAAACGGTAGACAAATAAAAATAACGCAATGGAAGTTAGGATTATTCCGCGGAGTATTTGTAGCATTGGCTCAATTATGTCTCTATACTTCTTATGCTTACTTACCTTTTGCTTTAGTCGCTACCATGGAATACACTGGGCCCATGATGGTTACCCTTCTTGCTATTCCTTTATTAGGTGAAAAATTTGGTTGGTACAAAATGAGTGCGGTAATTTCTGGTTTTGTAGGTATCGTTTTAATTATGCAACCTTGGTCATCAGACTTTAATTATATGTTATTACTTCCTATACTTGCTGCTTTTGGATATTCATTGGCAAGGGTAACATCCTTAAGTTTTGAGGATCATGTTCCTTCACCACTTATCAACTTGTATGGTCAAACAGGGACAATCATAGTTGCATGTATGTTAGTGGTGTCTTTAGGTATGTGGGAAAATTTCAAAAGTATAAATGATTTCTTAGTAGTTTGTATAATGGGGATTGCAGGAGGATCTGGAACTTTACTTTTAATATATGGTGCTAGAAAAGCAGAACTTAGTAAAATTATGCCATTTGATTATATTGAGATATTTTTTGCACTTATTTTAGGTTGGATATTTTTTGCAGAATGGCCAGTTGATCAACTTTTCCCGGGTGCTTTTTTCATAGTTTTAGGTGGATTAATCATTTATCTTCAACAAAGAAAAAATAATTTTCAAAGATTAAGGAAAACATAATGGAATATAAAATTACCAAACTTCAAAATGATAAAGGTTTAGATATTGACATAGTTAATATTATTAACTCAAACAATTATAGTTTTAGTTTTTATACTTATGGTGGTTATATGAGTGAAGTTTGTATTCCAATTTCTTCGAATGTTTCTGAAACAGAGGATGTTTTATTAGGTTATGGTAATTTAGATGATTGCCTGGAAGCTCATGGATATTTCAATTCAATTATTGGAAGAGTTTGCAATAGAATAGGGCAAAGTAAATTTACTCTTAATGGGAAAGAATATAATTTATATTCTAATACTGAACCTGATCATCTTCATGGTGGAGAGGTAGGTTTCAATAAAAAGATTTGGAAAATAGCTGATATTAAAAAAACAAGCCAAAGTATAAAAGTAGAGCTCACTTACCAGTCTAAACATTTAGAAGAAAATTATCCAGGCAACCTAAATTGTAAAACTATTTACGAACTTAATAATAATAACGAAATTCTAATTTCCTTTAATGCTACTACAGATCAAGATACTATTGTTAATATGACTAATCATAACTATTGGAATTTCCATGGCCATAAAGATAATTATAAAAATATTACTGACCATGTTGTAATAATATCATCTAATCAAATTTGCGAAACTGATGAGGGATCAATTCCTACTGGTAAATTATTCGATGTAGTTAATACAAAATATGATCTTAATAATTCATTTGAAATAAATAAATCTTTTTTAGATGGCGGAGGTATTGACCACAATTATGTTCTCAAAGATCATTCTATTGATCAATCTATAGCTACCATCTACAGTAATATTACTGGTATGGGAGTTGAATACTCAACTGATCAACCTGGAATACAATTTTATACTGGTAATATGATGAAAGATTCATATCATGGCAAACATAATCGAAATTATGGATTACAATATGGTATGTGTCTAGAGACGCAAATTTTTCCAGATGCTATTAATCAACCAAATTTTCCATCAACTATATTAAAAGTAGGCGAAACATATAATTCAAATACAAAAATAAAATTAAGAAATGATTTTTAATAAATTAATTTATTGTTTTATAATTTTATATCTATAGACATCCGCATAAATGAAAATCAGTAAAAAAATCATCGATAATTTAAAAAAAGGTGGAGTAGATTTTTACTTAAGTGTTCCTTGTAAGTTATTAGCCAACATGATTGATATTCTTGAAAATGATAAAGATGTTTATTATTCGGCTGTACCAAGAGAAGAAGAAGGTATGGGTATTTGTGCTGGAGCTTATTTAGGAAATAAATTCCCGTGTATAATGATGCAGAATACAGGGATTGGAAACTCAGTGAATGCAATTGTTTCTCTATTACAATTATATCAAATGCCTGTTGTTTTTTTAATTAGTTACAGGGGTACACCTGGTGAGCCAGTAGGAGCGCAAGGTGGAATGGCGAAGATTACCGAAGATATTTTACAAACATTGAGAATACCCATGTTGCATTGCTCTTCTGAAAAAGAATTAGATAAAATTTCAACATTTAGCAAACATGCCAAAGTTGTTGAATCACCAGTAGCTATTTTATGTGATTTCAATTTAATGAAAGATGATAAATGAACCGTTTTGATTTATTAAATAAGGTACAAAATATTCTTAAAGATAACTTAGTTATTTGTAATATAGGTCTTCCATCTCAAGAATTATATAAAATTAGTGATCAACCAAATTTTTTTTATATGTTAGGCAGTATGGGCTTATCATCTTCTATTGGCTTAGGCTTGGCACTATCCCAAAATAAACACGTTATTAGTATAGATGGTGATGGATCAGTTTTAATGAATATGAATACCCTAGCAACAATAGGTAATAGAGCACCATCAAACTATACTTTATTGATAATTGATAATGGTTCTTATGGATCAACAGGAGATCAACGAACATTTACTGATGAGAAAACTTCCTTAAAGGATGTTGCATTAGGAGCTGGCTGCAAAAATGTGATTGAATGTTCTGGCGAGGAAACAGCTAATGAATTGAACAAAGCCATTGATGATAAAGATAATTCATATGTAATAATTTCAAAGATCAATTCTGGAAATGTTAAAATTGATCCCATTCCACTCAATCCTATAACTATAAGAGATAGGTTTAGAAAGTTTATTGGTAAAGTTAAATACCTTTAATTAATATTTTATGATCATTTGTGCAGGATCAATATTTACAGATTATATAAGTAGGATTAATAAATTTCCAAAAAAACCAATTAAAGTTTTATCTAGAGGTATTGATAAAAGATTAGGCGGTTCAGCAGCAGTATCAGCATTTACTGCAAAAATTTTGGGCTCTGAATCAAAATTCATAGGAAAATTTGGAGATGATGATTCATCAGTTTTTTTAAAAAATGAATTAAAAAAATTTTCTATTAATACTAGCAAATCAATTTTTATTAAAAAATGTCAGTCTTCGCAAAGCTTTGTAATTGAGGATACAAAAGGTGAAAGATTACTAGCAGCATACAATGATCCAAAATTACTTGATTATAAGAAAATACCCAAATTAAATTTTAAAAAAAAGGATATTTATTCAATAGATATGAGATGGATAGATATGGCCTCTTATATTGCTATTAATACCAATAAAAAAAATATTAAATGTGTTGCTGATCTAGATAATTTTAAAAATTCTTATAAAATTTCTGAAATTGTTCACAAAGCCTCGCACCCTATATTTTCTGAAGAAGGTTTGAAAACTTATAAAAAAAACATCAATATGCAAAAGGCTCTTTTTCAAATATTCAATGAAACAAATAAATTTGTTGCAGTTACTATGGGATCAAAAGGTGTTTATTGGGTTGAAAATAACTCATTATATCATTGTAATGTTCCAAAAGTAAAAACAGTTGAAACGAATTGTGCAGGAGATGTTTTTCATGGTGCTTTTGCAACAGCTTTATCATTAAATAAATCAAACTCTCAAAGTATTCAATTGGCAGCAGCTACTGCAACTTTAAAATGCATGAAAGCTGGAGGCATATATTCAATACCAAATTTAAACAACGTAAAAAAGTTTTTAAAAAAATTAAAAATTAGAAAAATTAAATGACAAAAATTTTAATTACAGAATTTATAGATTCACAATCATTGCAAAATATAAATAAAAAATTTGATGTAATTTATAAAAAAGATGCCTGGCAAAATAAAGATTTTTTAGAGAGAGAAATTCAGAAATTTGATGGCATCATCGTAAGGAATAAAACAAGTTTAGATAAGAAAATTTTAATAAATGCGTCAAATTTAAAGTTTATAGGAAGATTAGGTGTTGGTCTTGATAATATAGATACAGAATACTGTAAAAAAAATAATATCATTGTTCAGCCAGCAACAGGTATGAATTCTGACTCTGTTGCAGAATATGTTGTGAATTCTTCTCTTACATTATTAAAAAAAACTCACATCATTAAAGAACAAACTATACAAGGAAAATGGCCAAGGACATCAATTGTTACAAAAGAGCTTAAAGGAAAGACTCTTGGTCTAATAGGTTTTGGGGATATTTCAAAAAAAGTTTCAAATCTTGTAAATGTTTTTGATGTTAGCTGTATTGCATATGATCCTTTTATAACTTCGAAACAAATGGAGGCAGCAAATGTTAAGAAAGTTTTATTCGATGAAATTCTTAATTTGGCCGACATAATTTCTATTCATGTCCCATTAAATAATGAAACAAAGTATATATTTGACAGACAAGCTTTTATTAAAATGAAAAAACAACCAATTATAATTAATTCTTCTAGGGGTGGTGTCATCAATGAGAAAGACTTAATTGATGCTTATAAAAATAAATATATCTCTGGTTTCGCATTAGATGTTTTTGAAAATGAACCAGTAAATGAAGCATTTTATAACAATATTACAAATGATATGAATTGCATCTTAACACCTCATATTGCAGGTGTAACTGCTGAATCAAACGTTAGAGTAAGTAATTTTATAATTGATAAAACAAATAAATTTTTTGAAAATTTTAAAGATTAAATTCACTCATCTTAACCACACGATTTTCTTTTATTGATTTCTCTGCTGCTTCTCCAATAGCCACTGCATGAAGACCATCGTTTATAGAAACTTGTGGTTTTAAATTATTATTAATTGCTTTAATAAATTCTAAATGTTGATAATAAGTCGATCCATGATGTTGCCCAGCTGATAAAATTTTTTTATCTACCTCAACTAATTCTTTAATTGCATTTTTAGAGTTTCTTAAACCTATTCTAACTTCTGAAGAGTTTTTTCCAGATGCATCAGCTGGCACACCTGTTTCTATTTTACCCTTATCTCCAACAACACATAGCTCTTCTTGCATTTCTGAATTTTCTGCAAACATACAAAGTTCTAAAGAACTTCTTATTCCATTTTTAAAATCTAAAATTACAAATGCATTGTCCAATATATCAGGAACTTTTCCATTATAATTTTCATTAAGATGATTTACACTTTGGTCACCACTTGCATATACTTGTGTAACTTCACTATTTGTAATTAGGCGCATTAAATCAAAAAAATGACAGCATTTTTCTACTAACGTTCCACCGGTGTTTATTTGGAATCTATTCCAATCATCTACTTTTTTGAGAAATGGAAATCTATGTTCACGAATTGAAAGCATTTTAAGCTTACCAATTTTATTAGTATCTATTTCTTGGATCATTTTTTGAACAGGTGGCATGTACCTATACTCCATAGCCACCCATATTACTGATGGATATGAAGTTGATAATTTTTTAATTTCAAGACAATCTTCTAATTTTGTACATAAGGGTTTTTCAATTAATAAATGTTTTTTTGTTTTTAATGCTTCTTTAATAATTTCATGATGGGTAAAATTGGGAGTCGAAATAATAAAAGCATCCACTTCATTATTTTTAAAAATTTCATTATTATTTGAATAGATTTTAATATCATTTGAGATAAGATTTTTAGCCTTATTTATTGAATTTTCATTACTGTCTGAGATGGCAACTACTTCAGCTGAATCTATAAGATTAATATTTGAAATATGTTCACAACCCATTAGTCCACTTCCAACAATTCCATATTTAATTTTTGTTTTCATGCTGTGTAAATTGGAATATTAAGTTGCGCACTTAGTTTTTTTATTTCTGAATATACATCTCCATATGTGAATGCTAGATGATGTTCGATACCAGACGTGAATAACCTAACTAATTTTTGATAGGTATTCGTTTGAAATCTAACAACACCAGAAGTACCTGAAAATGAATTTTTTTTATCTAAAACTTCACCTTTAATAACAATAAATTTTAATTTATTTTCTGATTTTGAAACTCTAAATATTGTTATTTTTCCAGGTCTAAATGCAAAATCATGTAGTAATGCTTTCCTTCTATTAGAATGTACAGTTGCACTTGCTGTATTTTTTTTTGCCATACTAATTGGAGCTAATCCACAATGCCAAAAAACTAAAGTATCAGTTTTGGGATCACAATCAACAATGTCTACTAAAAGTGAAGGTTTGTTATTTATCTTATTTAAAATATCGCAACTTATACTTCCTAATACATCAGCTTCACATGCACTGCTAACTCCCTTTTCATTCATCATAGCCATTGGACCACATGATGCACATCCAAATTGAGTAAACATTTCAGGCCAACACTTAATTGCAAAAGTATCAATTTTGTTATCATTTTTTATTTTTTCTAACCCATGAAAAATTGAAATACTTTTATTTAATTCATTTGCATTCAACTTAGAGACTGATTTCAAATTTTTTTTTATTAAATTTTTAGTTTTTGTAATATCTTTAGTGCTAACATTTTTAGAAACATTAAACAAAGTTTCTAATTTAATTTTCTTAAGACTATAATTTAATTTTTTTTCTATTTCTCTATTATCATAATCACAGGTAAAAAATCCATCTGGTCTTTTTCCAACAAGTCCTAAATTCTTTTTTTTTGAAAAAATAATGTCATATTTCTTTTTAGAATTTTTTATTTTTTTCAATCTATTATTTTTTAAAATTTTTTTATTTTTTAAAAAATTATTAATTTTTTCCATTTCGAATAATTTATTATTAATAAAAATTGAAAATTCTGGCTTATATTTTAATTTGATTAAAGAATGCATAGCAAGATTTACACCACATAAAGAATTCAATCTTAACCGCTTACCTGTTCTTGGCTCTTTAAAACTTATTAAATGTATTGGTTTATTAAATGTTTTAGCAAAACTTGTTATAAATTTTGCATCAGTGAAAGTTGTTTGAGCAATGATATATTTGCTACAATTTAGTTTTTTAAAATATCTAATAGCTTTTTTTCCTGTTTCATCATCTGTAATTAATTCTTTAAAATGTGAGTATTTAATGTCTAAAATATCTATAAATTTTTCAAACCTTTTTTTATTATCTAAAGCATAATTTATATCAAATGTATCTCTTGCTAATGCTAAATAACCAATCATTGAATTTTGATATGTTTATAATATTTTTTAACAAAATATTATTATTTAATTTCAAAATTAGCCATTATTTCTAGGTTTTTATTACTTGTATATAATAATTTAATATGTTTAAGTCTGAAAAAAATTGGAGGATAAATGATGAACTTTAAGTTTATTTTAAAAGCAATATCTGTAGCTTTAGTTTCATTCTCATTAACTTTAATTTCTGCAGTTTCTTTTGCTGCCACTGATGTACGTATTATGTGGTATGGAGATGGAGACAAAGAAAATGTGCCAATTGCAGCACAAATTGATGAGTTTAATGCAGCTAATCCAGATATAAATGTAATTTTAGATATTGTACC
>CACNCX010000003.1 GCA_902619045.1 uncultured Alphaproteobacteria bacterium
ATTTCACTGATTTTATTAATTAAGTAAGCTAGATCTTTTGATTTTCCATCTGAACCCATACCATGATAGGCATTAACATTTTGACCTAGCAAAATTACTTCTTTAATCCCATTGGATATATATTTTTTCGTTTCTTCTAGTATATCATCAACTGGTCTAGAAAATTCAGGTCCTCTTGTGTAGGGAACTACACAAAAAGAACAAAACTTATCACAACCTTCTTGAATTGATATAAATTCAGATGATAAATTAGAAGAATTGAAAATTAAGTTTTTAAATTTTTCATTTTGCAAAAACTCACTATTTTCTATTTCATCTACTTTATCAATCATATCAGGTAATTTGTGGTAAGATTGAGGTCCTACAACATAATCAACTGATGGAGATCTTTTTTTTATTTCAAGACCTTCAGCTTGAGCTACACAACCGGCAACTACTAATTTCATATTTTGTTTTTTATCTTTAATTTTTTTTACTCTGCCAATATCAGAATAAACTTTTTCAACTGCCTTTTCCCTAATATGACAAGTGTTCAAAACTGTTAAATCTGCTTTAGAAATATCTTTTGTTATTTTATATCCTTTATTCGAAAATAAATCTTTAATACGGTTACTGTCATATACATTCATCTGACAGCCATATGATTTAATATATATGTATTTATCACTCATGATTAATTTTTTTTATGAAGCATTTAGCATGAATATTTTTGTTATTATATCTATAATAGTTATGTCTAAAATTTAAAAAAACAAAGTTGTTTTTTTGATAAAAATTTATTGCTTCTACATTATCTTCAGCAACTTCAATGAAAATCTTTGAAAAATTAACATTATTTGTTTCAATATAATTTAACAATTTAGTTGCAATTTTTTTTCTTCTTAGGTTCTTTGATACAAATAAAATATGCAGTTCCAAATCAAATGCACTATCGTTTTTAATAATATCACCAATTAACACCCCTACCAAGTTATCAGCCTCATAGTAACCAATGGAGTAATTATTATTTTTACTAAATTGGTTTTCAATATTTTTTAAATTCCAGCCTATCTTTTTGAAATAATTAAATTCATTACTATTATCATCTATAAACTTAATCATTGATGATAATTGTTCTTTTTTTATCAAGCTAATTCTATTCAATTTAGTAATTGATTATTGGATATATAAATTGGCTTAATAATAATATTTTTTTTAAAAGTTAAATTGTTATAATTATTGTAAAAATCCTCAAAAAAAGAAAACTTCATTTGTTCTATTTCATTATTTTCATTAATTTTACTATTATTAAAAAGAATTAAATCGATATGTTGCGGAATTGAATATTTATTATTTTCAATTTTATCGTACTTTATTTCGTTATCTTTAGTTTTATAACATAAAAATTTCTGCTTGTTAGATGAGTTTACAAAAACTGCCAAATTTCTTCTAGAATATTTTATTGAATTAAATTTTAAGATATCCTCAATAGATAATGGGTAATAGGGAATGTCACGAGCAATCATTAGACCAGACATAAATGCTGAACCAACTCTTAAACTTGTATAAGATCCAGGACCAATTGTCGTAGAAATTTTTGTAAGATTTTTTGTTAAATTTAATCGTTTATCTATTTCTAAATAGGATTGTATTATATTATCACTTAACTTATCTGTTTCTGATTGAGTAATTTTCTGCTGTAATATTATTTTGTTGTCATCAAATACACAAAATTCTGGTATTGGTGATATAATATCTAAAAACAATAACATATGAAATTACATAACTACATTCTATTGCTATTTTTAAAAAGTATTTCTTTAACTTTTTTATTAGTAAGTGGAGCTTTTGCAAACGAAGTAAAAAACTCCGCAACTGTATTTATGTATCATAAATTTGGAGTTTCTAAATATCCCTCAACAAGTGTAACTATTGATCAACTTAATAGTCATATTGAAGAATTAACAAAAGAAAAATATACGATTAAATCACTAGATTTTATTATTGATACGATTATTAACGATGGTGATCTCCCAGCAAATACTATTGGTATAAGTGTAGATGATGCTGATAAATCTTTTTTAGAAGTTGGATGGCCTTTATTTAAAAAAAATAATATTCCTGTAACATTATTTGTAACAACGGGGACAATTTCAAATAATAAAAAATATATTAACTGGGATCAAATAAGAAAACTGAAAGAAGAAGGTGTAGTGATTGGTGCACACTCTCATACACATGCTCACATGCCAGATATAAGTATTGAAGAAGTAAGAGATGAAATAGAAACATCGAATAGAATCTTCTTAAAGGAGCTTGGGGAGATACCAACTTTATTTGCATTTCCTTATGGTGAGACAACAGATGAAATAATTGAATTAGTAAAAGAATTTAAATTTAAGGTTGCTTTTGGGCAGCATTCCGGAATAATTAATGAAACTTCTAACATGTATTATTTACCAAGATTTTCATTAAATGAAAGGTATGGTGAAATAGATAGAGTAAAATTTGCTGCTTCTTCTAAAGGATTAGGGGTTTATGACTTTATACCTCAAGATCCAACTATTAAACAAAACCCACCATTCATAGGTTTCTCACTTCTTGATGAAAAGAAAGCTCAATCACTAGATTGTTTTATCTTTGATAGCAAAGGTCAGGTAGATAGAGAAATTTATAAATTTAACGAAAGAATTGAAATAAGACTTTCACGAGAATTGTCACCTGGAAGATCTAGAATGAATTGTACTGTTAAAGATAGTGAAGGAAATTGGAGATGGTTTGGTCACCAATTTTATTTTTAATTAGTAAGAAATAGTTTTTTGATCAAAGATACCAAAGTTATTAGTTTTAATAACTTGTCTTATTGTATTAATATAATTTTCATCTTCTGCGTAAGTGCTTAATTTATTAACAAGTAAGTTAACATTGGAAAAATTATTTCGTTTTCTCATTATATTTCGGATATCACGAAAATCTTCATATGCGTAATGAGAGTTAATATTATTAAAATATGATTCTACACTGTTGCTGTATGAACTGAATGCTTTAATTAAATGAGTATCACCATTTTCTCTTTCAAGTGGAATAACACCTTCCGCATCATCATATGTATATTCGCCAAAAAGTGCATTGTATTCTTTTGCAAATCTAGACTTACCCCATCCACTTTCTATTGCTGCTTGGGCTAATACTATTGAATTAGGTATTACATCGACGTTTGAAAGTATTTCGTCAACTAAATCTAATTTGTGCTTATTTTGATACTTAATATTGTACTTTTGAGCAATATCATTAAGTTTTCTTATTTCATTATTATTAAGAGTTCTAAAGGTTTCTAACTTACCTTTGAGCTCATTAACAAAACTTCTAATCATTAAAATATTTTGATTTTCATTAATAATTATTGGTAAAACAGTTTTTACGAATTCTTTTTTATTTGAATCAAGGTAATCAAAGTCTTTATCAGATAATGTTAACTGCAAACTGGGATTGTTTTGCTCTTCAATCTTTGAAGTGATAATAGGATTGATTGGCTTTATTCTTACTTTAACAATTAATTTTTCATTCACTATTTCTGCAATAGGAGGACCTTTAAGAGTAATTTCTTTTTCAGATAGTGTAATTTCTTTTTGAGAATATAATTTGTTTATTTGATTTGCAGTTTGAATGTTATTCTTAGTATCGACTGCATTAATTTCTACATAACCAACAAAACCATTACCTATAAAAATTAATCCAATAAGTAATAAGGGAAAGCAAAAAAAATTTAACAGTCTATCCATCAATAGGCCTTACTTCTTGGACTTCTGGAACATAGTGCTTTAACATATTTTCAATACCCATTTTTAAAGTAGCAGTTGAACTTGGACATCCGGAACATGCGCCTTGCATGTGGAGATATACGACACCATCCTTAAAACTATCGTAAATAATATCACCACCATCCATTGCAACTGCAGGTCTTACTCGTGTATCCAATAATTCTTTAATTTGTTTTACAATATCGGTATCGTTTTCATCAATCTCTAATGATTTATCCTCACCTTTTTTACTAATATTAATTGTTGCATCTCCAGAATTATAATGATCCATTATTGAGCCTAAGATCAATGGTTTCATAACTTGCCAATCTAAAGATTGATTTTTAGTAATAGTAATAAAATCACTTCCAAAAAAAACTCCTTCAACTCCCTCGACTTCAAATAGGCGTTTTGCAAATGGTGAGTCAGCTGCTTCACCTATATTTTGAAAAAAAGCCGTTCCATCATCCATTACAACCTTTCCAGGTAGAAACTTTAATGTTTGTGGATTGGGTGTTTGTTCAGTTTGTATAAACATATGCACTATATATAGTTATTAATATGTCTTTAGTATGAATATTCTAAAAAAAAATTTAAAATTTGGGGAATTATTAGGATAAAAAACCAATAATTTCTTTAGTTTTTTGCAAAACAGGTTCTGCTACTGATATAGCGTTCTCTTTTCCCTGATTTAAAATAGAATCGATATAAGAAACATCACTCATAAGTTTATTCATCTCACTCGTAATTGGCTCTAATTTAGATACGGATAAATCCGCAAGATCTTTTTTAAAGGAGGAAAATTCCTTACCAGCATAATCTTTAATAACACTCTCAATAGATGTGTCTTGCAAAGAAGCAAATATCGAAATTAGGTTTTCAGCTTCTGGTCTCTTTTCTAAACCAGTTTTATCTTGTGGTAATGGTTCAGGATCTGTTTTGGCCTTTTTAATCTTTTGCGTAATATTTTCTGCTGTATCAGTTAACATGATTCTTGAATAATCAGATGGATCTGATTTACTCATTTTTTTTGACCCATCACGAAGACTCATAACTCTTGTAGCCTCTCCTAAAATTAATGGTTCAGGAATAGGAAAAAAATCTGTCTTAAAATCATTATTAAATTTTTGTGCGATATCTCTAGTGAGCTCCAAATGTTGTTTTTGATCATCGCCTACAGGAACGTGCGTTGCTAAATAAATTAATATATCTGCTGCCATTAGTGTTGGATAAGAAAATAAACCAACAGAAACGTTCTCACTATTCTTTCCAGCTTTATCTTTAAATTGCGTCATACGATTTAACCACCCCATCCTCGCAACACAATTGAATAACCATCCAAGCTGTGCATGTTGAGGAACTTGTGATTGAACAAAAATATTATTTTGATTAGGATCAATACCAGAAGCAATAAAGGCAGCTGTTACTTCTCGTGTTTTATTTGCTAAAACTTTAGGATCTTGCCAAACGGTAATAGCATGTAAATCGACAACACAAAAAAAACATTCGTATTCTTTTTGAAGACTAACAAAATTTTTTATAGCACCAAGATAATTTCCTAAATGAAGATCACCAGATGGTTGGACACCGGAAAGTATTCTTTTTGTTGGTTTTTCCATATTATTTTTTTAAATATTCTCTTAACTGATTTACCGATAGGACTTTTAACACAATTACTAATCCAAAATAAATAATTATAGATAAAAAGATCATCAGAAATAAAAGTGTTGAATTTAATAACACTGAATTACCACTTATATTTGCAAAGAATAGTCCATTTAATAGGTAGATTCCTGCAAATAATAGAAATGAACTTAGTAAAATTTTAATAGAATTCTTTACTAAAAGATCGTCAAATTTCATATGATTCCTAATAGCTAAAAAGAGGTACAGTAATAATGCATTTATCCATGCACTAATTGCTGTTGCAACAGCAATTCCCATTTCTCTCATTGATCCAATTAAAAGTAGCGATAACACAACATTACTAATCACACTGACAATAGATATATAGAGTGGTGTTTTAGTATCTTCTCTTGCAAAGTAACAGGAAACTAAAACTTTAATTATAATGTAAGCAGGTAGACCTATAGCAAAGTAACTTAATACTTTAGCAGTATAAAAAGTATCTTCTTTTACAAATGCACCTCGTTCAAATAAAATATGAATAATGGGTTCAGCTAAAATAAATAGTCCTAGGGCTGATGGTAAAGAAATTAATAATGAAAATTCAATAGATCTATTTTGAATATTATTTGTTGTTTCTTGATCTGATTGTTTAATAGCCTTTGATAAACTTGGTAAAAGAACTATGCCAAGTGCTATTCCAAAGATGGCAAGTGGTAATTGGTTAAGACGATCCGCATAATAAATATGACTGATAGCACCCACTGGTAAAAAGGAGGCGATAATAGTGCCAATAACAATGTTTAACTGAATAACACCTGAACCAACAACACCTGGTAAAAATAATTTGAAAAACTTTTTTAATTTTTCATTTAAAACTGGAAGGATAATACGTGGTCGATAAAAGTTTAAAACCGACCTGTATAAATATAGAAATTGTAACACTCCTCCTATTAATACACCATACGATAATGCGTGACCTGCAGTAGTTACAAATGGTGTTAAAAAGAATAATGACAGAATAAAACTTATATTCAAAATGGCAGGAGCAAATGCACCAGCAGCGAAACGTTCATGAACATTATTAATTGAAGCAAAGTGAGCAGCTAAGGAAATAAAAATAATATAAGGGAAAATTATTTTTCCAAAATGCACAGCAAGTTCATAGGCTTCTTTATTATCGGTAAAACCTGGTGCTAAAACTTGAATGATATTATGCATTCCAAAGAAAAAAAGGATCGTTAAAACGACCGTAGCAAATAGTAACATGGAGGTTGTGTTTTCAACAAAATCAGAAGCTTCACGTTCATCTTTTGGATTGAGAACAACACCAGAGAAAACCGGGATTAATGCAGCACTGTATGCTCCTTCTGCTAGGACACGACGAAAGAAATTAGGAATACGAAATGCTACGAAGAATGCGTCAGCAATTACTGTCGATCCAAGATATCTTGCTATTAATATGTCACGAATAAAACCTAATACTCGACTTAAAAATGTATAGAAGCTGACAGTAAAGAATGATCTAAAAAGACTCTTCATATGGTGGTTTTATAGTTTGGTAAGTGATTTGTATAAGTGAAATTTATGGCTTAATTACGAGCCAAAACAATATCCTGCTGATCTCACGGTTCTTATAAAATCTTCTTTTACGTCATTATTTATGGCCTTTCGTAGTCTTCTTATATGAACATCAACTGTTCGAGGTTCTACATGGGCCTCATTTTTCCAAACATGATTAAGTAATTGTTCACGGCTAAAGACACGACCAATATTTTCCATAAAGAAAGCTAATAAATTAAATTCTGTTGGACCAAGATGAAGAGTTTCTCCATCTCGTGATGCCGAGTGAGATACAAGATCAATTACTATTCCTTTATAAGTTAAAACTTCATCTACAAACATTGGTCTAATTCGTCGAAGAACAGCTTTTACTCTTGCCACTAATTCGTTAACCGAAAAAGGTTTTGTTATGTAATCATCTGCTCCAGTTTCTAAGCCGCGAAGTTTATCTTCTTCTTCACCTTTTGCTGTTAACATTATGATAGGAATATTCTTATGTTCCTTATTTTTTCTAATTCTTCTACAAAGTTCAATTCCTGATAGTTTAGGTAACATCCAATCAAGAATAATTATGTCAGGTGGTTTATATAATATTTTTTCTAAAGCAGTTTCACCGTCCGTTGCAGTATCTATTTTATATCCTTCTTTGTTAAAATTAAATTTAAGAAGATCAAGTAATGCTTCTTCATCTTCGACGATAAGCATTTTTAGTTTCATGAATCTTTACTATTAAATTTTTGTTACAATTCTATTACAATTTATTTTTTCTTTGGAAGAATTGCTTCCCAGGTTGGGTCTGGATTACCATCAAATAGGGGCTCACCAGAAACTGCATAATAAATATCTTCAGCTATATTTTGTACATAATCACCAATTCGCTCTAGGTCTTTAACCATATATAAAAGACTTGTACATGCTGTGATTCTTTTTGGTTCTTCCATCATGTAGGTTAATAGTTGTCTTAATATTCCAAGATATTCTTCATCAATTTGTCTATCCATTAACCAAACTTTTTTTGCGGCTTGATCTGAAAATTCTAAAAAAGCTTTTATTACTTCACTAATCATTATATTTACTTGTGCACCCATATTAATAATATCTCTCGAAGGTTTTTCTGGCAAAACTATTTCTGCTACTGCTACTCTTTTGGCAATATTTGTTGCATGATCTCCTATTCTTTCTAGATCTTTATTGATTTTAATTGCTGAAAAAATTGTTCGTAAGTCTGCAGCCATCGGTTGTCTTTTGCCAAGTATTTCAACTAAGCTTTGATCAAGAGTATTATATGCTTTATCAATTACATCATCGTTTTCTATAATTTTTTCTGCAAATTCTGTATCTTTATCCTTTAAACATTGAAGTGAGTCTTTTAGTTGATTTTCAACTAAACTGCCCATATCAACAATATTATTTTTAATGTCTCTAATTTCTTCATCATATGATTTTACAATATGTCCTTCTTGTTTCATTAACCAAATCTCCCTGTAATGTAATCCTGTGTTTTTGTATTATCAGGATTTGTAAAAATTTTGTTTGTCTCACCCGTTTCTATTAATTCTCCTAAATGGAAGAAACATGTTTTCTGCGAAACCCTGGCTGCCTGTTGCATAGAATGAGTTACTATAATAATTGTATAGTTTAATCTTAACTCATCAATTAATTCTTCTATAATAGCAGTTGCTATTGGATCTAAAGCAGAGCAAGGTTCATCCATTAGGATTATTTCAGGATTAACAGCAATTGCTCTTGCAATACATAATCGTTGTTGTTGACCGCCTGATAAACTTGTTCCAGGTTCATTTAATCGATCTTTTACTTCATCAAATAGACCTGCCTTTTTTAATGATGAATGTACAATTTCTTCTAATTCATTTTTTGAGTCAACTAAACCATGTATAGTTGGGCCATAAGCAACATTATCAAAAATAGATTTAGGAAAAGGATTTGGTTTTTGAAATACCATTCCAATTTTAGATCTTAGACTTACAACATCGGTTTTTTCACTAATAATTTCTTCGTTATCTACTTTTATTGATCCCGATACTTTACATATTTCAATTAAATCATTCATTCTGTTTATACATCTTAAGAAAGTTGATTTACCACATCCTGAAGGACCGATTAATGCCGTAACTTCTTTCTCCTTGATATCCATTGAGATTCCAAAAAGAGCTTGTTTGGATCCATAATATACATCTACACCATTTGCCAATATTTTAGAGTTACTCATGTTTTACCACTTCCTTTCAAATCTATTTCTTAAGAACACTGCAATGGCATTCATCATAAACAAAAATATTAAAATTACCATTATTGCTGCGGCTGATTTTTCTTGAAAACCTCTTTCTGCACTTTCCACCCAAAGATATATTTGAACAGGTAGTGCTGCTGAAGGTTCTGTTAAACCAGTTGGAATATTAGGAATAAATGCAATCATGCCAATCATTATTAGTGGTGCTGTTTCTCCTAATGCTTGTGCTAATCCAATAATAGTCCCTGTTAAAGTCCCTGGTAGTGCAAGGGGTACGACATGATGAAATACCGCTTGTGTTTTTGTTGCTCCAACTGCAAGTGCTCCTTCTTTAATTGAAGGAGGAACAGCTTTCAATGAAGCTCGACAGGCAATGATAATGGTTGGTAACGTCATTAAGGCTAATACGGACCCTCCAACTAACGGTGTACTCCTTGGAAGACCAAAAACATTAAGCAATACCCCCAACCCAAGTAGTCCAAAAACTATTGATGGGACTGCTGCTAGATTTGAAATATTTACTTCTATTAATTCAGTTATTCTATTTTTTGGAGCAAATTCCTCAAGATAAACAGACGCTCCTATAGCAATTGGAAAAGATAAAATAAAAACAGTAAAAAGAGTAAATAATGATCCCATAAATGAACCAGCTACACCAGCAATTTCAGGATGCCTTGAATCTGCTTTAGTAAAAAAGAAATTATTAAAAACTTGTTTAACTCTATTTTCTTCAACTAATTGATCAACATAACTTAATTGAATATCATTTAATTTTCTTCTATCTTCTGGCACATCCCTTCTTGAATTACCTTTTAATAGTTGATCCACATCACTATGGGCGGTTACCCAAATTTGTTGCTTAGTATTAATAACTTCAGGATTATCTAAGAAGTAGTCTTTAATTTCCTTATCTACATTTATAGAAAATAATTTTTTTACTAATTTAATATCTGATTTTGAGAGATCAGGGAAAAAATTTTCAATAGCCTGTTTTTTAACTCTAAAAAATTTTCCTTTTTCCATATCTTCATCTGAAGAGTCAGGTGTTAGTTTTAAAACCTCTTGATTATAATCAACTTCTAGGAGAACAATTGTTTTTTGAAAAGCAGTGTATCCTTTAGAAAATATTGTATACAAAAGAAAAACTAAAACTGCTAAAGATAAACACATAGCTGTAAAGCCGTAATACTTAAATCGCATATCTTCTAAGCTTCTCTTTTTTCTCAAAGAAACAATTTTTTCTTTAGCAATAGAATTATTCATAACGCTCCCTGTATCTCTTTACTATTTGTAGAGCTATAATGTTAAGAAATAATGTAATAACAAATAAAACTAATCCTAAAGCAAATGCTGATAATGTTCTTGGGTTATCAAATTCTTGATCACCTATTAAGGCCACAACAATTTGAACTGTAACTGTTGTTACGTTTTCAAAAGGATTGCCCGTAAGATTGGGGGCTGTGCCTGCTGCAACTACAACAATCATAGTCTCCCCTATCGCTCTGGATATTGCTAATAAAAATGCTCCTACAATTCCAGGTAAAGCTGCTGGTAAAATTACTTTTTTAATAGTTTCTGCTTTATTAGCGCCAATACCAAGAGATGCTTCCCTTAGATTTTGTGGGACAGAGTTTATTACATCATCAGATAAAGAAGAAATAAAAGGAATAATCATAACCCCCATTACCATGCCGGCTGCAAGAGCGCTTGTTGGTGAAGCATCAATTCCAATTGATTGTCCAAATGCTTTAACGAAAGGTGCAACACTAACAAAAGCAAAGAACCCGTAAACTATTGTTGGTATCCCTGCCAAAATTTCGAGAAGAGGTTTAACTATTTTTCTAACTCTTTGACTTGCGTATTCTGCTAAATAAATTGCTGTTAATAATCCAAGAGGTGCCGCTACACACATGGCTACTACCATTACTAAAAATGTTCCAGCAAATATTGGTACTGCACCAAAGGATCCCTCTGCAGCTGTTTGACCTTCTCTAATTGGAATAAAAGGATACCACTCAGTACTAAATAAAAATTCGAATATTGATACTTCTGCAAAAAAGCGAAGGCTTTCAAATATTAGTGAAAAAACTATTCCTATTGTAGTGAAAATAGCAACAGATGAACAAAATATAAGTATATATTGAATATATTTTTCAATTGTATGTTGAGCATGAAATTCTGGTTTTAATTTTTGTGAAGCGTATAAGGCTCCAAGTAACATTATAATGATTATTGAGGTATAAAAAGATATTTGACTTATTTGTCTTAAGGAAGAATAATGAGATGCAGCATTAATTATTTCTATAGATTTACCATCAGCAAAAGAGGGGTTATTAGCAACATTTCTAATCTCTGCTAACAATAATCCTTCGTTGTAAACTGCGCCCTCAATATATTCAAAGTTACTAATAACTATGTTTTGAATAATCTGTTCTTGAAAAATAGCCCATGAAAAATAAACAATTAGCGCAGGAAACAAACACCACATTAAAACGTATTGTGCGTAATAATTGGGAAGAGATTTGCTTTTCGTACCTTGTTTTTTAGAGTTTAATTTAATTCTTGATCTTCCGTATATAAAGGATGAGAAAATTCCGACTGCAATTAAAACTAAAGACCAAAAAAACATTTATAACTTAGTATTAAAAAAAAGGGGGCTTGTATGCCCCCATTTTATAAAAATTTAAGATTTTTATTTATAATTTGTTTGATTAGAAATAGCATCAAGAACAGCTGCTCTATCCGCAGGACTTAGTTGAACAAGTCCGGCATCTAGTAAGTAACCTTCTGTTGCTTCTTCACTTACAAACTCATTAACATAATCCATTAAACCTGGAATAACGCCAATGTGTGCTTTTTTAATGTAGAAGAATAAAGGTCTTGCTATTGGATATGAATAATCTTGGATACCTTCCATAGAGATTTCAACACCGTTAATCATTGATGCTTTAACTTTATCAGAGTTATTAGATACAAAACTATAACCAAAGATACCGAATGCACCTTGTTCTTTAGTTATATGCTCAACATACAGTTCATCATTTTCACCACCTTCAATAACATGGCCATCTTCACGATACGCTTTACAATCTCCGTCAGCAACTAACATATCTTTAACACAACCCTTTTTCATTACAAGTGAGTCAAATGCATCTCTTGTTCCAGAAGTTGGAGGAGGTGCCATGATAGAAATTTCAACTTTTGGTAATCTTTTATCTATTTCATACCAAGTTGTTGGAGCATTTTCATTATCTCTAGCCATTGCCTGCCAGATTTCTTCTTTAGTTAAATCAATGCCACCTTTCATTGTAGCACCGTTAGTATATTTCCATTCATAATCTGCAGCGTATGCAAAAGCTATACCATCATTACCAACTCTAACTTCGATGATATCGGTTACACCGCCATCTTGGCAAAGTTTGAATTCTTTATCTTTTTGTGCTCTTGAAGAGTTAGTGATATCTGGATGTTCAATTCCAACACCTGCACAAAATAATTTGTGTCCTCCACCAGAACCAGTTGATTCAATTACGGGTGCTTTCATTCCTTGAGATGCCATTTTTTCAGCAACTAAAGTTGCGAAAGGATAAACTGTAGAAGATCCTACAATTGAAATATAGTCTCTTGCTGAAACTGAAGTAGTTCCAAATAAAGCAAGGACAGCAATTAATTTGATTATATTTTTCATATTAAGCCTCATTTAAAATAAGGTTGTCCTACAGAATATATATTAAGGATTTATTACAGTTTGCTGAAATACTGGTAAAGAAATAGTAAATGTTGAACCCTTATCTACCTTGCTTTTTATCGATAATTTACCATTATGCCTATTAGTTATATGTTTAACAATAGATAAACCCAAACCCGTACCGCCTTGATTTCGAGATCTATTTTTATCTACTCTATAAAATCTTTCAGTAAGTCTAGTTAAATGCTCTTTCGATATGCCTTCTCCCTTATCTATAAAACTTATTTGGCAAAAGGCGGTATTGTCATCAATTACACTCTCAAGCTCAATTTCAATAGTAGAATTTTCTCTGCTATATTTAATTGCATTATCAGTTAGATTTAAAAAAACTTGGATCAAAGCATCTTTGTTTGCTGATATTGTAGACTTATCAAAATCATCCTTGATTTGAACTTCAATTTTTTTTGCCATTAACTTGTTTTGTAAATTATCTACTACGCCTTCAATTAATTGCCTTATATTCGCTTCTTGAAATTCTATCGGCTTATCTTCAGTCTCATATTTACTTAGTAATAATAAATCTTCGACTAATCTAGTCATACGCCAAGCCTGATCTTCCATTGTGTCTAAAAATTTACCAACCGTTTTGTCATTGATCTTATCTTCATTGAGTGAATTTTTAATTGTTTCAACATAGCCTAGAATTGAGGAAAGAGGAGTTCTCAATTCATGGCTTACATTAGCCACAAAATCTGTTCGCATTTGTTCGTAGTTTTTAAGAAGACTTTGATCGTTTAGTGATATTAACAATTCTTCATAATCTTTTTCAACAAATATTAAGTCAGCAATAAAATACATATCACTAAAATTAGATGGGGTGAATTCAAACTTAAAATCTTCTTTCTCCCTAAAGGCTTTATCAACAAAAGTATTTAACTCTGTTGATCTAATAATATTATTAAGATCTCTTCCTTCATCAATAAATAAAAATTTTTGTTTAGCTGCATTATTGTAAAAAATTATTTCCTTATTTGTATCAATTGCAATAATAATCGAAGGTATCTTACTTAGACTTAGTCTTAGTTTTTTTTTCATATTTTTTTAATTTTGGCCAATCATTGTCACTTAAAATATAACCTACACAATTTCTAGAACCACACTTACAAATGTGATCCACAAAATCTGTATCAAAAGGATAACCATAGTTATAGAAAAGTTCGTCTCCTTTTTTTATTCGTTTAATAGAAGAAATCCAAATCTCATTATCTATTATGTCTACTTCACAATTCGGATTACATGAGTGATTAATAAATTTTGCAAAATTATAATCGACATCACCGTCTATGTCGTATCGCTTGTTTAGTTCAAAAACATAGACCATGCCGTTATTTTTATCTTTTTTTGCTTTGCGGATTTGTTTATCTGCTCTTTTGTCACCCTCTCTTTTAGTAACTTTATCACCAATATATTGGATTACTTTCTGGCCTTTTTTAATATTAGTTTTTGCAAATAAGCCAGAACCGTGAAGAGGTGATTTTTTTTTAAACCAAATTTTCTGTGTCATACTGTTATTTTTATACAATACACACATATAATAAGAAATTGTATTATAAAATGATACATTTATGTATAAGACCAAAATTTAATTAATGAAATTTGAAACAAATAAAAAATTTTACCGCACAATTTGGATTTCGGATACCCATCTAGGAACTAGTGGCTGTAAAAGCAACATGCTTTTAGAATTCTTAGAAGAAACAGATTCAGAATATTTATTTTTAGTAGGCGACATTGTTGATGGATGGCGCATGCGTAAGAAAATGTATTGGTCACAAGAACATAATGACGTTGTTCAAAAAGTTTTAAAGAAAGCGAAAAACGGAACTAGGGTAGTGCTTATTCCAGGAAATCATGATGAGGTATTAAAAGATTTTACAAATTTTTCTTTTGGAGAAATTTCTATCAAAAATGAAGATACGCATCAATTAGCTGATGGAAGGAAAGTACTGATTACACACGGAGATGAATTTGATGCTGTGATAATTAATGCGAGGTGGTTAGCCAAAGTGGGATCAGCACTTTATGAATATTTACTAAAGTTAAATAATGTATTTAATTTTATTCGACGAAAGATGGGCTTGTCTTACTGGTCACTGTCTCAATATTTAAAAAAGAAAACAAAGCATGCAACTAACTTTATTAGTAATTTTGAGTTTGCTGTATCTGATAGAGCTAGAAGAGAAAATGCCGATGTTGTTGTATGTGGGCATATACATAGACCAGAAATAAAAGAATTAAATGGTGTTCTCTATTGTAATGATGGTGACTGGATTGAAAGTTGTACAGCACTTGTTGAAGATGAAATTGGCAATTTATCAATTCTTAATTGGCCCGAAGAAAGAGAAAAATTAAAATTAATTTCTTTAGAAGAAAGACGAAAAATAAAAGAGGATGCAGCCTAAAAAAATCGCGTTAATTAGTGATGCGTGGGTTCCTCAGGTAAATGGCGTAGTTACGACATTTCAAAGCGTTATACCTATTCTAGAAAAAAAAGGTTTTGAAATTAAAATATTACATCCTGAGATGTTTAATAATTTTAGTTATCCTAGGTACAAAGAAATAAAAATTTCTTACAATACTAAAAAAGTTACTGAAAAATTTTTTAAAGAATTTAATCCAGATATTGTTCATATAATGACTGAAGGTCCAGTAGGTTTTGCTGGTCGTAAGTACTGTCTTAAAAATAAACTACAATACACTTCTTCCTTTCACACCCGTTTTCCTGATTATATTAAACAAAGAGCTTTTATCCCAAAGAGATTTACATACTCCATATTAAGAAGACTACATAGTGATTCAGAAAGAGTTCTTGTTCCATCAGTTTCAATGCTAAATGAGTTAAAAAAATATGATTTTAAAAATTTAGTAGTTTGGAATAGAGGTGTTGATACAGAATTATTTAATCCAAATAAAAGAGACACAAACAGTAAAGATAGACAACTGACTTATGTTGGAAGAGTAGCAATTGAAAAAAATATTGAAGAATTTTTAAAACTTAAAGGAAATTATAATAAAATAGTTGTGGGGGATGGTCCTGAATTAGAAAAATATACTAATAAGTATCCTGAAGTAAATTTTGTTGGTTTAAAAACCGGAGAAGAATTAGCAAAGTATTATGCAAACGCAGATGTGTTTGTATTTCCTTCTAAAACAGACACTTTAGGAAATGTAATACTTGAAGCATTGGCTAGTGGAACACCAGTTGCTGCATATCCAGTAACTGGGCCTATAGATGTATTAACAGATGAGAAGATTAACACTTTAGATAATGACTTATTACAATCAATTAAAAAAGCGCTTAAAGTAAAAAGGGTTGATTGTAGAAATTTTACACTTAATTTAACATGGGATAAATGCGTGAAAGAATTTTTAGAATACATGGTAAACGTCTAGTTATTTAGGGTAATTTTGTAATGACATATTCTTTAAGACAAAAAATACTAGCAGAATTTATTGGGACATATTTTCTTGTACTAACAGTTGTAGGTAGTGGAATTATGGGAGAGTTAATGTCAAATGACCTTGGTATAATATTACTAGGAAACACAATTGCAACAGGTGCCATTTTATTTGTAATTATTTCTATGTTTATTAATATCTCAGGGGCATACTTTAATCCTGCTGTTGTATTAAGTGATATTATTCAAAAAAATATTCCTATTAATTATGGAATAATTTTTATTTTTACTCAGATTATTGCTGGTATATTTGGTTGTTTAACTGCAAATTGGTATTTTGAATATCCCATAATTGAATGGTCACTCAATGAAAGAGTTGGTGTATTTAAATTCTTTTCAGAAATAATTGCAACTGTTGGATTATTATTAACTATTTTTATATTAAAAGAGGTAAACAAGGAAAGAATAGCTATTGGTGTCGCTCTATTTATTACTGCAGGATATTGGTTTACATCATCAACAAGTTTTGCAAATCCAGCAGTAACCATAGGAAGAATGTTTACAGATAGTTTTAGTGGAATAAGTCCATCAAGCGTTATAGGTTTTATTTTAGCTCAGATTATTGGGGCTCTTATTGCTACAGTTACTGTTAGATTGTTTTTTAAAAATTAATTCAACATATCATGTAAATAACCTTCACGAATTCCATATCTTACAAAAATAATATTTTTAATATTATAAAATGAAGCAAGGCTAAATAAAATATATGTAGATAATTTTAATTTATCTAATCGATTGGGTTGAACAACATTCAATTTTTTAATTTGTTTTTTATCCATAGAGTATAATTTGTGATAGAATATTTCTAACTCTGAAAATGGTATCAGGTAGCCATGTAGTTTATTTTTCTTGATGCCATTTAGATGTAAATGTAGTTTTGCAAGATTGCGCCACATGCCTCCAATAACATAAATATTTCCGACGTTTTTAGAAAATTTAAGAGATTGGTTTTTAAATTTCGAAAATAAAAAATTATCAAATTTAATTTTAGTAGTTTTGTACATATCAGATTCACTTCTTAAGATGCCAATTTTTAAACTTTTAGTCTCAAGTATGTTCTTATTTTTTATTGAACTAAGTTCTAAACTTCCACCTCCCAAGTCTGCAACTAAACCGATTGGATTTTTTATTGAACTAATTACACCTAGGGATCCACATTTAGCCTCATTTTTTGGTGAGAGCACTTCTACTCTTACTGACTTTCTTTTCTTGAAAGGCTCAATAATTTCTTTTCCATTTATTGTTTCACGAATTGCGGCCGTTGCAATTATATGAATATCTAAGGACTCATAATCTTTTGCAATCTTAATATATTCTTCTAAGCATTTTATAGCTTCTTTTATTTTTATCGATGGGAGTTTACCTGTGTTAATACTTTCACCTAATTTTAAAAATTCTCTTTTTTGATAAAGTATTGGAAAAGGATAAATAGCTTGCTCATATATAACCAGTCTAAATGTATTAGAACCTAGATCAATCACTGTTATGGGATTTTTGTTTTTCATTTTAGCCATGGAAATGTATATATCTAAAGTATTAAACTCGAATGCTACAAGTTTATTTATTACGTCATGCCAAATCTAGTTGGGATAATTTAGAGCTTGATGACATTGATAGACCTCTCAATAAAAGAGGTATGAGAAATGCAAAACAATTTTCTAAAATATTAGATAAAAGAAAATTTCAAATTGGTCAGATAATATGTTCTCCTTCTAAAAGAACAACTAGCACATATAATATAATTTCTAACTCGTTTGATCGCTCAGTAAAATTTACAATTGATAACGATATTTATGAATGTCCATCAAATATACTTGTAAGAAAAATTAAAAAATTAAAAAAAAATACTCTTATCATTGGACACAACCCTAGTTTGATAGAGTCAATTAATATTTTATGTAATTCAAATATTGAACATTTTCCAACCTGTGCTTTTGCTATAATATCCTTTAAAAATAGCTGGACTATTGATAAAATTTTAAAACCAAAAAATAAAAATTATTAAAGAAATATGAATTTTTTATGAACATGTTTTTTTTATACCTAAAAAATATAAAAAAAAATTATGTTAAAAAAAAATACCGCTTATAACTATGCAAACAGGGAATTGTCTTGGCTAAAATTCAATGAAAGAGTCTTAAGTCAGACATCTGATAGTAAAATTCCACTTTTAGAAAGGGTTAGATTTTTATCAATAGCATTCTCTAATTTAGATGAATTTTTTATGGTTAGAGTAGCAGGATTGAATGTTCAAAAATTTTCACGAAATAAAAGTTTTGATGGATTAACACCACAACAACAACTCAAGCTGATAGATAAAGAAACATCGAAGATGATTTCAAATATAAAATCAATATGGATAGATTTACTAAGAGAGCTTTCAGAAAACAAAATCCATATAGATGTAGAAAAAACACTGAAAACAAAAGATAAAACATTTATTAAAAATTATTTAGAAGAAAATAATTGGGGGGTTTTAACGCCAATTATTATTGATCCATCTCACCCATTTCCTTTTATACCAAATAAAGAAACAACCTTAGTATGTCGTTTAATGAATAATAAAAAAACTTTTTATGGAATACTAAGAGTGCCAGAGGGATTAGAAAAATTTATTAAATTACCTGGTAAAAAAACACGTTTTGTATCTATGGAGACAGCCCTACTTATTTCTTTAAAAGAAATTTTCCAGTGTGATAGGGTTTTGGATAAAGGTGTTTTTAGACCAATTAGGAATAGTGAATTAGAATTAGGGGGTGAAGGAGAAGATTTATTTTTAGTATTTCAAAAAGCTATTTTTGAGAGAAGAAGACAAGAGGTAATAAGAATTGATTTTGATGAAAGTATATCTAGTCACTTAATTAAATTCATAAATAAAAAACTTAACTATAAGGATGTAAATACATATAAACTGCCAATACCCGTTAATCTTTCGAGTATAGAGTCAATTTTTTTGAAAGATTTTAAAAAATTATTTTTTCCAAAATTTAAGGTACGATTTCCTGAAAGAATTAAAGATTTTAAAAATGATTATTTTAAAGCTATAGCAAATAAAGATATTGTTATTCATCACCCTTTTGAATCTTTTGAAGTAGTGACGCAGTTTATTGATCAAGCTGCAGATGATCCAAAAGTCTTATCAATAAAACATACTTTATATCGAACTACTGATGACTCACCAATAGAAGCAAGTTTAGTTAGAGCAGCACAAAAAGGAAAATTAGTAACTGTCATTATAGAGTTGCAAGCACGTTTTGATGAAGAGCGTAACTTAAAATGGGCAAAAGAATTAGAATTAGCTGGAGCGCAAGTTGTTTTTGGCAATATTGATATGAAAACTCATGCAAAAATTACACTTGTAACAAGGAAGCAAATGAATTCTGTTGTAAATTACGCACATTATGGAACAGGTAATTATCACCCGAGAAATGCAAGAGTTTATATGGATTTATCTTACTTCACCTGTGACAAAACATTAACAAATGATGCTGCAAAAATGTTTAATTATTTAACTAGTTATTCTGAACCAACAACAATAAAAAAAATAGTATATTCTCCAATAACTGCAAGAAACAAATTAAATGAACTAATTAGAAATGAAATTACAAATGCTGGAAAAAATAAACCATCTGGAATAGTATGTAAGTGTAATGCTCTTGTTGATAAACAAATTATTGATGAATTTTATAAAGCATCTCAAAAAAATGTAAAAATTGAATTGTTGATAAGAGGAATTTGCTCTCTAATACCTGGTAAAGAAAATCTATCAGAAAATATAGTTGTTAAAAGCATAATTGGTCGTTTTTTAGAACATACGAGAATATATTGTTTTTATAATGGTCATAAATTCCCTCATAGAAAAAATATCTTGTTTATTTCTTCTGCCGATTTAATGCAAAGAAATCTAGATAGGCGGGTTGAAACATTTATTCCTATTGAAAATGAAACTGTACATGAACAAATATTAAATCAGATCTTAATTGCCAGTATGACAGATAATACAAATTCTTGGCAAATGTTAAGTAATGGCAATTATCAGAAAAAAGAAATATCAAGCAAAGAGAAAAAATTTTCCTCTCACAATTTTTTTATCAAAAATCCAAGCTTGTCTGGGAGGGGTTCAGCAAAACTCAAATCTAGAGCTAAGTCTAATTTAAAAATTTGAAAATAGAATTTAATCCCACTCACAATAATTGGACATAAGCAGGAAGAAATAATACTGCGAGTGGTAAGATGTAATTAAATTTTATTTTTTACAGACGTGTTAATAGAATATTAAATTTTTATAAATTAAACTAATTTTTTAATTTATTGGTTTTCAAATAAATTTTTTAGTTCCTTCAATTTTTGAAAATTGAATCTCTTACTTCTTAGTAACTATAATTTTAAAATTAATTTTTTGCATTTACAACATTTGATAGAAATTGATTTGCACATTTATCCCAAGTAAATTGCATTGCAAATTTTCTACAATCTTTTCTATCAATCTTTAAGGCTTTATTAAGTGAGTTTTCAATATTATTATCAAGGCTATCAATTAATGAGTTTTTTAAAATATCTTTAGGACCTGTTACTGGGTAAGCAGCCACTGGTGTGCCAGAGGCTAAAGACTCTAAAATTACATTTCCAAATGTATCTGTTTTGGATGGGAATACCAATGCTTCAGCATTTGCATAATAGTTTGCTAGATCTAGACCTTTTTTCATCCCAACGAAAGACACATATGGATATTTATTTTGTAATCGTTGCTTTTCTGGACCATCTCCAACAACAATTTTATGCATCTTAGTTCTTATTTCTAAAAACGCTTCGATGTTTTTTTCTAATGAAACCCTACCAATGTAAACAATATACTTTTTCATTCCCTTTTTTCTTTTTAAAGGATTAAATAATTCAGTATTAACTCCCCTTGACCAAATTTTAAGATTTTGAAATTGATATTTAGTTAATTCGTTACGCATAGATATTGTTGGGACCAATACATTACATGCATTTTTATGAAAATTTTTTAAAAAAGAGTACCCAATTATTTTTGGTATCATTATTCTTTGCTCTATATATTCTGGAAATCTCGTATGAAAAGAGGTTGTATATCTCAACTTATTATTCTCACAGAATTTTTTCCCCGCAATTCCAACTGGTCCTTCAGTGGCAATATGTATAACATCTGGATCATAATCACCAAAAAATTTTTCTGTTATTTTTTTTGTATTAATTGCTATTTTTATTTCCTTATACCAAGGATAACTAAAATTAGTAAACATCATTGGGTGGAGTACTTCAATTTGATACTTTTGTTTTAAAAATGGATTAATATGTTGGTATGTATTTACCACACCATTAACTTGGGGAAGCCAAGCATCGGTAATGATCGCTAATTTTTTCACACTAATACACTTTCTGCTAGTTTGTTATGTTTATGTTGAAAAATTTTTTCTCTTTCAATTGACCAGTCAATAAGGGATAATTGTCCCTCATTATTTTCCACTAGCGCAGAACAACTCTCAACCCAATCACCATCATTGCAATATAAAACTCCATTTAATTTTTTTATAATGGGCTTATGAATATGGCCGCACACAACAACATCAGCATTTGCTCTTTTAGCACTATCAGATACGGCAAACTCAAAGTTAGAAATAAAATTCGTGGCTCTTTTTGTTTGATGTTTGAGAAATTGAGATAATGACCAATAAGATAGACCTAGTTTTCTTCTGACAAAATTTAGATAGTTATTCAACTTTAATATAAATTCGTATAGAGATGACCCAATACTTGCCAGCCATTTAGCGTTTAATATAACTGCATCAAATTCATCACCATGTAAAACAAGGGCATTTCTTCCATCAGCTAATTTGTGTGTAAACTTATTTTTTATTGATATATTCCCTAGTGAAAAACTTGTGTAACTTTTCACAAGTTCGTCATGATTACCTGGGATAAATATTACTTTTGTACCTTTTCTTGCTTTACGCAAAATCTTCTGGATAATGTCATTATGAGTTTGATGCCAATAAATTTTTTTTTTCATTCTCCATGCATCAATAATATCGCCAACTAAAAATAAATATTTTGAATCTGTTGATCTCAAAAATTCAAGAAGCATTTCACTCTTGCTATTTTCTGTTCCTAGATGAAGATCAGATATCCATATAGTTCTATAATATGAAACTGATTGCTGATCTTTCATTTTATTAATAAATAATAGAAAGAATTTGTTAAAATTTTATTTCAATTACATTAACTAAATTTTTTTTTACAGAAGTATTAATTAAATATTGAGTTTTTATTACTTGGATCTAATCTATAAGTGCTATTCCTTAAAAATTTTGTAATCTCTATAAGATTGCCAATTTCTTTTATGGTTTCAAAGGGTATTCTTTGTCCAATATGAACATCAATTTTTTTTCCCATTCTTCTTTTAAGTTCATATATCATTAAAGAATATCGAAAGACTTGCCCAATTTTATCAGCAACATGAAAAAGTTCGCTATTTTGTCCTTCAAAAAAAATTGGGAGGACAGGTGATTGAGTTTTCATTATTATTTTTGAAGTAAATTGTTTCCATTCACGATCTATTGCTTTGATTCCTTTTTTTAATTTTGGTTTCGTTGAAACTGATCCTGATGGAAAAATGATTAGTGCCCCATTATTTCTTAAGTGTTCTTCGCATTCTTTACGTGCAGCGATATTATTTATTAAAGCATTTCTATTTTTTGAAAAATCAAGAGGAATAATTTTATTCTTAATAAGATCTGCTCCTTGTAAAACTTTATGCGTAATAATTTTGTAATCTTGTCTAATTTTACTAATTAAAGAGCATATTGTAAGACCATCAGCTATTCCAAATGCATGGTTAGCGATTACTACAAGTTTGCCATTTTTAGGAATATTACTTTTAGAATGATAATGTGTCTGAACACGGAGACCTAATCTTTCAATTGCATCATGCCAAAAATTCTCTGGAGGTAAATTTTCTCTTAAATAATCCTCATACAACTTACGTAACTTAATTTTACCCGTTCCCAATTCGGTTAATTGAATAATAATCTTTCCAACAGGATTAACTTCGGAGTTAGAAAAGGTAAGCGCTGGTTTATTAATTTTCATAAAATTTACTTTAAATTCTTAATTTTATAATGTTAAACAATTGTTAAAGTACTCGAAAAAGGAGAAATAAAAAATTAATCCCACTCACAATTATTGGTAATTAGCAGGAGGAAATAATACTGTGAGTGGTAAGAAGCATTTAAATTTTATTGTTTACAGATAGATTAATGGAATATTAAATTTTTATAAATTTAATTAATTTTTAACTTCATTAATTCTCAAATAAATTTTTTAGTTCTTTCAATTTATCAAAAATTGAATCTCTTACTTCTCTAAATTTATCTAATTGGTTTGAACTAAAATGATCTGATGCCGGATCATCAAATGGTATTGAAAATATCTGAGCTTTGGAATTTAAAACTGGACATACCTCTTCTTTACAAAGCGTAAAAACGGTATTTAATTCATCTCTAAATTTGTTGTCTAAACTTTCAAAATCTTTTGAATAATGTTTTGATATATCAATATCGATTTCACCCATAACCTCGATAGCATTAGGATTAACTTCTTTGGGCACTGATCCTGCACTTTGAATAATGCAGTTAGGATATAATTTTTTTGCAATTCCTTCAGCCATTTGACTTCTTGCTGAATTAGCAACACACATAAAAAGAATATTTTTATTTTTCATGTTAGCAAATAAATATATCCAAAAATAAATAGTGGGAGTTGTAAACCAAAGTTTGTGAGCAGAGCTCTATCTTTTGTCATATAACCAACAATTGACCAACCAACAGCACCTGTACCGTGAATAATTATGTTAATTGGATACGCATTTAAATTGGTTAATAATATTCCTGATAAAATTAACGCGGTGCTAAACCACTTAATTCTATTAATTGATAAATCTGTCATATCTTCTCCTAAATTCTATATATTGCGAATATTACACTTTACTTAAAGATAAAGATATTAATCAAATTGTAACAAAAATTTAACATTTCTTTCTTTTTTTTTGAAAAGTTCTATAAGCACGCCATGTTTGGATTAAAAAGTGCATCATTATTTGGTGATACCAAAAAGCTTGAAAGAGAAATTGATGAGTTTGTTGATATTGTCTCTGAAGTGGGCTTAGTATTTAAATCGATAGTTCCAACTTATCTCAATCATTCCGCCAATGGTAAATTTGAGGAAATGGTTGAAAAAGTTAAAGAAATGGAAAGTAAGGCCGACAAAATTACAAAAGATGTTGAGCATACTCTTTATGAAGAAACACTAATCCCAGATGCAAGAAGTGATGTGTTACGACTTCTAGAACACATCGACGAATTAATTGGAATGTACCAAGGAAATTGCTATCACTTCTCTATTCAAAAACCTAATTTTCCAAAAGAATTTCATGAAGATCTTATTGAGTTAACAGAGACTGTTGTAAATTGTGTTGAGTCACTTTGTTTGACTGTCCGATCATTTTTTAGAGATATTAAATCTGTTAGAGATAATGCTCATAAAGTAACTTTTTATGAAAAAGAATCTGATATAAAATTTAGTTCACTTGCAAGAAGAATTTTTGATTCTGAATTACCTCTAGATCAAAAAATGCATCTTCGATATTTTGTAGAAAAGATTGATCGTATTTGTGATCAAGCAGAAGACATAGCTGACGAGGTTCAAATTTACGCTATTAAACGTTCCGTTTAATTTTCAATGGAAATTACAATTCTAATTTTTTTATTTGGTGGTCTTTTTTTAGGTTGGTCACTTGGTGCCAATGATGCAGCAAATGTTTTTGGAACTGCAGTTGGAACACGAATGGTTAGTTTCACAAGTGCAGCAATAATTTGTAGTGTCTTTGTTATTCTAGGTGCAATTATTAGCGGAGCAGGTACAACAGAAACCTTAGGAAAGTTAGGTGCTATTAATGCATTGCCTGGTGCTTTTGCAGCATGTGTGGCTGCAGGAATATCTGTTTATTTAATGACTAAAGTTGGCTTGCCTGTTTCAACAACGCAAGCAATTGTTGGAGCAATTGTTGGTTGGAATTTATACACGGGATCTTCAACTAATCTTCAAGTTTTAATTACTATTTTAGGAACATGGATACTCTGCCCTATCATTGCAGGAGTTATTGCAATGGGTTTATTTACTTTTACAAAAAGAGTTATACTCAATAGAAAATTACATATTCTCAGACTTGATGCCTATACAAGAACAGCTTTACTTTTAGCGGGTGCTTTTGGTGCTTATAGTTTAGGTGCAAACAATATTGCTAATGTAATGGGTGTCTTCGTACCTATATCACCGTTTACTGATGTTACTATTGGAAATTTATTCGTCTTTTCCTCAAAAGAACAACTATTTCTGCTGGGTGGTTTAGCCATAGCTGTTGGTGTTTTTACTTACTCGAAAAGAGTTATGTTTACCGTGGGTAATGATCTCTTAAAAATGACACCAGTGGCAGCATTTATTGTTGTTATATCGCATTCTATTGTTTTATTTTTATTTGCATCCCAGGGCATAAGTGCTTTTTTACAATCTATAAATCTTCCTTCTATACCTTTGGTACCAGTATCAAGTTCCCAAGCTGTTGTTGGTGGCGTAATTGGAATTGGTCTTTTAAAAGGAGGAAAAGAGGTTCAATGGTCAATTGCAGGAAGAATTTCTTTGGGTTGGATGACGCTACCTATAATTGCAGCTTTAATTTCTTTAATTGTTTTATTTATTCTAGAAAATATTTTTAATTTAACGGTCTCTTTTTAATTAACTGCTCGATAAGAAAAAATAAAATCTTCCTGTATTTTAGATTCAATAGCTCCTTTTCTTCTTGATCGCACTAAATCAATAGCTTCTTGTTTTTCATAATTAAATTCAACAAGTAAAATAGCAGCTATAGTGCCAGCTCTTCCTTTTCCTCCACGACAATGTAAGACTATATTTTTACCATCTATCAATTCGTTCTTTAATAAAACTTTTGTTGTTTCCCATTTATATTTAAAATCTTTATCTGGTGCTCCCATGTCATAAATGGGTAAATGGTACCAATGTAATTTATGTTCATAAATATTTTTGACAAACAAAGTTTTATCACACAATTTTTCAAATTCGCTATCTTCAACAAAAGAAGTAATAGAACTACAATTATTATTTTTAAATATTTCTAATTCGTTTGCTAAAATTGTTTCTTCAAATAAACCATTAGAGTTAAGACCTGGGAAAGAAGTTAATATAATTTTTCCTGCAAATGACTTAGAGTCAATAAAATCATAATTGCTAAATTGCATTTACGCTTGTTTAGCTAAAAAAGACTCTCTTGCTTCTTCTAAATAGGGACGGAAATGTTCAACATCGGGAGTTTTTTTATCTAGAACTTTTGCTAAATCATCAAATCTCCTAAGCTCTATTGCTTCATCCATAAAAGGTTTGCTTATAAATGCATCTGCTTCTTCTTTTGTGAAAGGACCGCCTTGAACTTTTAATGAAAGTTTCGATGCTTCTGATAGGCTATCATAATAACCCTCTTCAACACTTGATAAATATCTTTTTGAGTCAACATGTGCTCTAATTGGTAAAATAACATCCTCACCAAAATATTTTTTTAAAAAATCAGCACCTAAATTTTCATGATGACCATCTTTGCCTTCATGAATGGGATCGCCGTCCTCATAGATAAGGTGGCCAACATCATGCAGTAATGCTGCAGCAATTGTTGGTCCTGGTAATTTATTTTTTTCAGCAAGTTCAGCGCATTGGAGTGCGTGCTCAAGCTGTGTCACATCCTCATTACCATATTGAATATCAGCACCTTTTGTTTTCAAAAGATCTAAGAGATAATCTACAATATTTTCTTTCATTCTCATTTATAATTAACTTATTAGAAAATAAATTCAATTCCAACTTTAATAAGATTGATCAAATTTATAATAATATTTATTAAGTAAATATTTAATGGATAAAAAATTATTAACCCCTGGGCCTCTCACGACATCGATGTCAACAAAAGAGGCAATGCTTCATGATTGGGGTTCGAGAGATACAAAATTTATTGATCTCAATGCATCAATTAGAGATTCCCTTGTTAAATTAATAGACGGTGAAGATAAATATCAATGTGTTCCAATGCAGGGAAGTGGAACTTTTGCTGTAGAGTCGATGGTGAGCTCTCTTACTCAAAAAGATTCTAAAATTCTGATTCTGATCAATGGTGCTTACGGACAAAGAATGAAAAAAATGTGCACATATTTAGGGAGAGATTTTATTGAATATGAAGTTGCTGAACATGAAGTACATGACATCAATAAAATTGAAGAGTTAATTGATAACAACAACTTAACACACGTCTTTGCTGTATATTGTGAAACAACATCGGGTATTTTAAATCCTATTGAAGACATTGCAAAATTGGTTGAAGGGAAAAATTTATCGTTATTCATCGATGCAATGAGTGCCTTTGGTGCATTACCCTTAAGTTCTAAAACAATTACTTTTGATGCTGTAGCCGCTTCATCAAACAAATGCTTAGAAGGTGTGCCAGGTGTTGGTTTCATTCTTGTAAAAAATGAAGTTATTCAAAATGCAAAAGGCAATAGTCACTCACTAAGTCTAGACTTGTATGATCAATGGCAAGCAATGGAAAAAAATAAACAATGGCGATTTACACCTCCAACACACGTATTAGCTGCATTCAACCAAGCTATTGAAGAACATAAAGAACAAGGCGGTGTAGAAGGAAGAGGTAAAAGATATAAAAAAAATTGTGAAATTATTTGTAATGGAATGAAAGAGTTGGGATTTGAGCAACTACTTCCTGATAATTTACAAGCACCAATTATTATTACTTTTAAACAACCTAATGATCCTAAATTTAACTTTGACCAATTTTATAATGCTCTTAGTGAAAAAGATTTTTTAATTTATCCAGGAAAACTAACAGTGGCAGAAACTTTTAGAATTGGGTGTATTGGTAATTTAAATGAACAAGACATGATGGATACAATAAAAGCTGTAAAAGAAGTTGTTACTGAGTTGGGACTAACATTAAACTAACAAAACAATGACAAAAGAAATTGAAATACCTTTAGTTAAAGCAACAAATGAAAATCTTAAAGGATATGGGTATTTAATCGATAGTTTTGAAAATAGTGATATTGAAATTGTTACTTGGCCAAAACAAGGATGGCGTGACATAGAAGAGGGAACTGGTAATGAAGGTGGAACTACCGAAGGTTCTTTTGATACCTGGTGGCAAGGTGACGTGCTTTATGGGCAAAATAATGCTGTTCAACATAAGAGCGATTATGAAGTAGATGGAAAATATATACTGGGTTATGCCAATAATCCTGATCAAGAATTACAAAAAGATAAATATTCAGATCCAACAAAAATTTTTTTATGGCATGCAAATTATCATCCTGATGGAGGTCAGCTTTTCTTTCCTGAAGAAAATAAACCATTTATTTGTCCTTTAGCCTTACCTACAGACGACATTGAACCAGAACATTTTAAAGCATTTTATTGTGACGGATCAAAAGGTTTGTATATTCATCCAAATATTTGGCATGAAGGGGTGTTTCCAGTTACAGAAAAACAATCGTTTCAAGGAAAACAAGGTAAAGTACATGCAAGAGTTAGCATCGACTTAAAAGAGGAATTTAATAAGTATATTTATTTTAAAACTGCGATCTAATTATAAATTTATATTTAATAATGAAAATTATTCACCTTTCAGACCCTCATATTTATATTGATAAGATTCATGGCATAGATCCTGTCAGTAAATTTAAAAAAGCATTAACTCATATAAAAAATAATCATGGTGATGCAGATTTATTTGCCATCACAGGTGATATTACAGACTTAGGTGATAAAGATTCTTATCAGTTATTTTTAAAAATAATTGATGAAGCAGGTCTGCCGAAGAATTTAAATCCTCAACTAATTATAGGTAATCATGATAACAGAGATGAATTTAAAATAAACTTTCCTAATATTGAAACCGATCCAAATGGATTTATTCAATACTTTAAGGATATAGATAATAAACGTTTAATTTTTATAGATACTAATCTGATTAACACTCACCAAGGACATTATTGTGAAGAGAGGCAAGAATGGTTAAATAATATTTTAAGTAAGACTAATACGGATACGTACATCTTTATGCATCATAATCCACTGGCATTAGTAAAAGAGGAAAGTGATGGAATAGGATTACAACAAAAAAAAGAGTTTCAACAAATTTTAACTAAAAATAATAATATAATAAAACATATTTTTTTTGGTCATCAACACATTACAAGTTCTGGCTCTTATTGTGGTATTACTTTTTCCTCCCCAAGAAGTACTTGGTCTCCTCTAATACCTAACTTTTCAAATGAATATCGTTTAGGAACGGCTAATACAGATACAAATTATAATGTTGCAATAATTCGATCTGACGCCTTAATTATTCATACAGAGGATTTTTTAAAAACAGAAGTTAATTGGTTTAAATAAAAAATTATTTTTTTTCGATTACAAATATTTCATTGTTAAAATAAAGACCTTTATTTTTAGCAACAATGTTTTGAACAATTTTTTCATAGTTTTTAGTTTTTTCTACTTTCATTACTTTGTCGTCATCCATTTGATTGACATATATGGAGGCATTCCAAGCAGAAAAAACTAATGATGTCGCTATACCTCCGCTGATTTCTGTTGGTAGAGCTCTCAATTTACATTTAATAATTCTTTTTTCTCCAAAAGATAATCTTCTTAATAAATCTTTATCTAAATTTTTCTTAAGATAAGAAATGATACTATTTCCAAGAGAAGGAAATGGGTCCTCTTTTGGCCAAATTTTACGAATTATTTCATTAGCAGGATCTTTTCCTGAAGCATGAATAGTTAATAATTTCCCTTTTGATTTTAACGCTCTAATCATTGGTTCGATGACATATTTTGATTTCTTTTCTGCTGTGATTCTTGAACGATAAGGCTGTGAAGCAATAATAAGATCAAATTTATTATCTGATTTTTTTTTGGTAGGTATTAATTCATTTACATTAAATTCTTGATCTTCGCGGTAGATAACCATGACTGAAGGCTCTTTATAAGTATGGTTACCTGACTTTTTATTAATTTCTATATTCCATTTTTTTTCTAAAAATTCATTTTGTTTTCTTAATTGTTGGGCAAATTCAAGAGAGGTATCTCCTTTTAATTTAATAATATTCCAATTAATTTTTTTCTGTTTAACTTCATTTTTTGATTTTAGGTTTGCAGCTTCAGCGTAGTGTAGATTTGAAATGACAAAAACCGTATTCTTATGTTCAACAAACCTATCGGGTAATTTTTCTAAACCTAATCTTACATCTTCTATGCTTATTTCTTTTGTGCAAACTAATAAAGGTACGTTAGGCTTAGCCTCGTGGCACTGACGCATAACATTCATAAGTAAGGAACCATCACCCATACCAGCATCAAATATTTTTATACCAGGTTTTTGAGGTTTAATTTTATTTACGTGAGGGCGTATCGCATCAGCAATTTGATTTTTTTCATTTGTTGTTGTGACAAATAATAAGTATTTTTGTCTGTTATCATAAAACCTGAAATTTTTTTTCATTACTAATAAAGTCCCATTGATTTAGCAGAAGAGATGAAGGCTTCTTTATTGCCAATAAAGTTTTTACCTCGTTCCCCTAAAAACGCATCATCTACTATATTATTCCATTCTTGAATAGGAACTTTTATTTCATTTAAGTTAAGAGGAACCTCTAAAGAACGCATAAATTCACTCAGATGATTTGCGGCATTCTCTAGGTTATCGTTAAAAATTAGTTTTAGTCTTTCTTCAGCTACACTATCAATGCCAACCATACTTTTAGTAATCATGGGTAATGTAAATGAGCAAGCAATACCATGTTGAATGCCGTAATTGAGCGTCACAGGGTATGATAGATTGTGCGCAATAGCAGTTTTTGTATTGGAAAACGCTAAGCCAGCATGAACGCATGCCAGTGCAATGTTTGAACGTAATTCAACGCTTCTTAAATCTTTAGCGAGAAGTGGTAAATTTTCTAATACTAATTTTGATGCTTGTATTGCATGAGAAGCAGAAATTGGGTTTGCATTAATATTCCAAATACTTTCCATTGAATGAGAGAGAGCATCTAAACCTGTTGAAATGGTCAAGCCTAAAGGCTTATCAACCATAATTGATGGATCGATAATTGCTTTTTCTGCATAAAGAGATTTATGCGCCAAAGATAATTTATTGTTTTTTTCTTTATCCCAAATTGTGGCCCAACACGTAAGCTCACTTGATGTTCCTGAAGTTGTAGGTATTGCAATAATCTTGATTGGATTTTTGACTCTTGGACTTTTCTTATTGCGAACGAAATCTGTTAGATATTCTTGTTTATCTTTAAAAGCAGCAATTGCTTTAGCTGTGTCTGTAACAGAGCCACCACCTATAGCTAAAATATAATCTACCGATTCATTGATTGAAGAAAATTTTTTTTGTAGCTCTAAAATATCCTTATAATCTGGATTAGGCTGAACATCCGTCATAATGGATAGTGGTGGATTTGAAGAAGATTTTAATTCATCGCTATATTTTTTAAAAATTTCTTCTGGATGAGTGATTATGATGTAGTTCTTATTTTTAAGAGCATCATGTACTTCTGTAAATCTATTTTCTCCAAAGATAATTTCAACAGGATTAAAATAATTCCACATTACATTAAATTGATTTTGCCGCTTTAGTTAAAATTGTCATTTTCTCAATTGCTTGTTCTCGAGTAAAGAAACCTAAACCACAATCTGGTGCAGCTATTAAGCGGTGTTCATCAATATGTTCAAGTGAATCTTTGATACGAACTCTTACTTCTTCAACAGATTCCATTCTGCTTTTTGCAATATCAATAAATCCAAAAATTACTTTTGTTTTAGTAAATTTTTCTAAAAGATTTAAATCATTATGCCTATGTGAGTCTTCTAAAGATACTTCATCAATAGTTGAATCATCTACAAGTGATGCAATTCTATCATAAGCATCTAAATCAGCCTTTTTATAACCTTCTGAATCTAATGAATTAGGATAACCACAACAAATATGGCAAACACGTTGCACTTCTTTAGGTATACCATGCATCATTCTTTCTAAATTTTCCATACCATATGAATGAGCTTCATCGGGCTTTCTAGCAAATACTGGTTCATCAATTTGAATATACTGACAACCTGCATCCACAAGTGCCTTAATTTCTTTATTGAGAGCTAATGCTAAATCAAAACCAAGTTTTTTCATGTCATCATAGTAATTGTTGGCAATTGAATCTGTAATTGTCATTGGTCCAGGTAGCGTAATTTTAACTGGGTTTTTTGTAAATTGTTGTGCACTCTTCCAGTCTAAATGCATACGTATTTCTTTACTTGAAATCGGTGCAACAATAGTTGGAAGGTCAGCTTCGAACGCACCTTGTCTTACTGACTTATGTGTAACTTCCTTAAAACTTACTCCATTTAAAAATCGGCATTGATATAATACGTAACTCTCGCGTCTGACTTCTCCATCTGTTGGAACATCAATACCCGCATTTACTTGATCAGTTATAACTTCTTTAATTGCTGCTAAAAATAATTTTTCAGCATCTGCACCTGCAGACTCTAATGCTTTTTCATATGCGCCAGGTGACCAATTTGATAATAATCCTTTTGACGCTTTTCTCTCTTCTTCTGATTTTGTCCCTAAAAACCAATCTTGAATAGGTGTTTGTTTCGGTTTTGGATAAGCACCTATTGTAGTTGTTTTAAGAGGCATCTATTTTTACTCCCATTTAAATTTAAAATAAAACAGCGGCTTTTATAAAGCCGCTGTAATAAAAAGTTAATAATAAATAATCTCAAATTACATAAGATCGTTTATTTCTTCCATCATTTCTTCTTGGAGATCACCCATATCATCAGCGTCGCCTGTAGCAATTTCTTCTGTGTAATCATAGATTACCTGTGTAACAGCTAATCCATTTTCTCCAGGATATGCAAACCAATCTGCAAGAAGTGGAAGTTGTTCAACTGCAGTAAGTTTATTAGGGTTTTTACTATAGAAATCACCTAATAATTCATTCGCTGCTTTGTTTGGTGGAACATATCCAGTTGTTTCAGCAACTAATGCAGCACCGATACCTGATGTAATGAACTTTAAGAAAGTCCATGCAGCATCAACTCTTGCTGGATCATCAGATGTAGACACTAACATTGCAGCGTTTCCACCTGCTGGTAATCTTGCTGGTGTTCCATTGTTAACTCCAGCCATTCCAGGGAATGGTGCAGTTTTTAAAACAAAGTCTGCCTTTGCAGCATTAACTGAACCCAAGCTTGAAGTAGACCAGAACATCATACCAATAGTACCTGCGTTAAACGCAGCTTGACCATCAGCAATTGAATAGTTTGGCATATTACATCCGCTCATGATTGCTTTCATTTGCTCTAACGTTGCAAGTCCTGCATCACCACCCATATTTACAGCTCCATCTTTAACCATTGGAACATTCTGAGTGTGCATTAATGCTTGGTGGAACCAGTTACCTGTGATGTTCCAACCAAAGTATAGAGTTCCTTTACCTGCTGCTTCCAATTTATTACATGCTGCAATAACTTCGTCCCAGTTAGTTGGAATACTATTTACACCTGCTTCAGCTAATAAATCCATGTTATAATATCCAACTGGCGTTGATACAGAAAATGGTAATCCATAAACTTCACCACCAAATGTTGAAAGACTTAACATAGCAGAATGGTAACCATCTTTTTCAAAAGCAGCTTCTTTTGCAATAAATGGCTCTAAAGACTTAGCAATACCTTTGTCAACTAGAGGTGCTTGTCTGTTAAGACCTTGCATTGTTACATCTGGTAAATTACCTGAAGTAGACTCTCTGAAGATTGTTGCAGTTGCATCCTCATAGTTTTCATAAGTTGCTCTAAATTTAACTTGAATATCTGGATGTGCTTTTTCAAACTCTGGCATAATAGCTTGAAAAGTTACATCGAATAATCCTGAATAAGGATAAGCTACTTCTATTTCAATAGACTTAGCTGAATTAACAGAACCATAAAAACCAAAAGCTAATACGGCAGCCAATCCTGTAATTAATTTTTTCATTTAATCCCTCCGATTCAAATATAATAATTAATCTAACACGTAGCCTCAAAGGGTTACAATTTTATTACGAAAATATTACTAAAAAATAAGCTTATTTTTCCACAGCATTAAGAAAAATTAGAGAAAAACTGGTTTATTTACCAAGGTAGCGAAAAGGTTTTTACATTAGTAAAACTTTTCATTGCTTCAATAACACCCTCTTTGTAACCAAGACCTGAATCTTTAATTCCTCCAAAAGGAGACATTTCAATTCTATAGCCTGGAACTTCCCAAATATTTACAGTGCCAACATTTAAGCCTTGAATATATTTTTTTGCTCGCATGAAGTTATTTGTACATACACCAGATGATAATCCGAATGCAGTTGAATTAGATATTTTCATTACAGCTTCATCGTCATTAGGCACACGAATGATTGGTATAACTGGACCAAATGTTTCTTCTAAAACTAATTCACTTTTAGGATCAACATGATCTACAACTATTGGAGGTAACAAAGCACCCTTTCTTCCAGGGTGATATAAAATTTTTGCACCGTCTTCTTCTGCCATTGAAACTCTTTTATCAAAAAGTTCTGCAGCTTGAGCATTAACAACTGTACCTAAGTCTGTTTCCATATTCATAGGATCACCAAATTTAATTTTCTTAGCACGCTCAAGAGCCATTTCAACAAATTGATCTGCAATAGATTCTTGAACCAGTATTCTTTTAACAGCTGTACAACGTTGACCAGAATTTTTCGTTGCTCCCGTAACAGCTAGCTCAACAGCTTTTTTAAGATCATCACCATCTAAGTCATTTAAAACAATTAATGGATCATTACCACCTAACTCAAGAACAGTTCTTTTGTATCCAGCTTGTTCGGCAATTAATTTTCCTACACCTACACTACCTGTAAAAGTAATGAGATCAATATTTGGATTCTTGATCATTTCTGATCCGATATCTTGAGGCCATCCAGTTACAACTGAAAACATTTCTGGTGGCAGACCTGCTTCATATAAAACATCAGCGAGTACCATTGCTGTTAAAGGTGTTAATTCTGTCTGCTTACATACTGTACAATTATTAGTTGCAATTGAAGGAGCAATTTTATGCGCTACCATATTCAAAGGGTGATTAAATGGAGTGATTGCTGAAATTGCCGTTAAAGGTTCTCTTATGGTAAATATTTTTCTCGCTTTTCCATGCGGAGTTAAATCACAAGAAAATATTTCTCCATCATCAAGAATACAAAGTTGAGCCGTTAAAGAAAAGACATCAAAAGCTCTTCCTACTTCGTATAGAGAATCTTGTTTTGAAATACCAAGTTCTAAAGTAATAATATCAGAAATTTCTTCTTTTCTTTTAACAAGTACTTCTGCAGCAGTTTGAAGAATTTTTTGTCTCTCGTATCTTGTAAGTTTAGGTTGGTAATTTGCAGCAATATCTAAAGCCTTTCTTGCATGCTCTGCAGTACCGGCTGGAACCGTTCCGATTACTTCACCTGTAAAAGGGTACTCAACATTTATTGTTTTATCTGAAGTAACTTTTTCTCCAGCAATACGCATTGCTTCATTAATCATTTTTTTGTGCATCATAGGGCTCCATTTATTGCATAATAAAATGCATCATAGTTATATAATTGTTTGCTAGTATCTAAGTTTTGTAATTTTAAATTTGATATGAATGGAACCTCTCTTTCATGGAGTCCTCCATGAGAACGTAAAGGTTCATTTAATCCAGAAAGATTGTGTTTATCTTCCGATGAACCAATAGTCATAAATTCTGAAGACATACATATAATATCCCCCATTCTATCAGGAGGTAAATTATAAGTAGAGCATCCTTCATCTTTTGTTAAAACAACTTCTATATCTTTTATTTCTTTAATAGCATTTACAACTGAATCTACCCTGCTCTTGTCTTCTAAATAAATTGTTGCAAAAGAACCAAGTGAACCATGATGAACGACATATGGATCTGTAATTGGTAGGATGACTTTAGCCATGTTTGGTTCAAATTTTTTATCTAAATAATCTTGTAAAAATATTGCATTAGGTGAACCATCTTCTTTTGATTTTGGTTTCATTCCGTGATCTGCTGTGATGATTATAGAAACATTCTCCTTATTTAAAAGACCAATATATTTATCAAACATTGCATAAAATTTATTTGCTGTTTCATTTCCCGGAGCATATTTGTGTTGAATATAATCTGTAGTCGATAAATACATGATATTTGGTTTGAACTCTTCAAGAAGCTTTACACCTGCAGCCATTACAAATTCAGAAAGTCCTTCAGAATATACTTCTGGCACTGGCATCCCCAACCAATCGTTTACATTATCTATACCATTGAGATCTTTTGCTGCTTGATCAGATTTTTCAGCAGAAAAACAAATAGCTCTCTCATCATCAAAACTTAATCCGTTTCCTAAAAGTGTTCTCAACTTGTCTTTTGCAGTAACAAGAGCAATTTTAGAACCAGAATTGTAAAATTTTTCAAAAATAGTTGGTGCTCGCATATATTTTGGATCATTCATCATTACTTCTTCACCAGTCTCAGGTGTATAAAAGAAGTTTCCGCATATACCGTGTACAGAACTTGGTTGGCCTGTTACAATCGAAATGTTATTTGGATTTGTAAAACTTGGAATAGCGCTGTGAACAAGTAGGTTTTCACCACTTGCAATTAATTTATCAAGATTTGGTGTAAGATTAGATTTTGATGCTTCTTCGAGATACTCTTTTTGACTACCATCAAGGCATATAACAATAGCAGTTTTTGAGAAAGAGCTTGGATATTCTCTTTTATTAATTTCTAAATTATCGGACACAAATTCAACTAATATATATTATTAAAAATACAAATTTATAGTTATCTGGTAGTTAAACTCAATCATAATTTGAATATTTGTTAATAAAATTGAAATAAAACTGAAATAAATAGATTTAAAATATTCTCAAATTTAATAAAATTTTGTAGATTAAAGTTAAGATACAGGGGGAATGAGTGGGAACAATATCGCTTAAAAATATTTCAAAGTCATTTGGGTCTACACAAGTACTTAATAATTTGAATGTTGATATAAACGATGGAGAATTCTTAACATTAGTTGGTCCATCTGGTTGTGGTAAATCTACATTACTTAGAATAATTGCAGGATTGGAACAGCAGACTTCAGGCGATGTATTAATTGATAATAAAAATGTAAATAGAGTTAGAGCCAGTGAAAGAGATTTGGCAATGGTATTCCAGTCATATGCTCTTTATCCTCATCTCACAGTAAGAAGGAATTTAGAAACCCCATTAAGACTAAGGGATTATAATGCATTTGAAAGACTGCCCTTAATTGGTAATTTTTCTCCAAGCAAAAAAGAGAAAACAGAATCTATAAATCAATTAGTAAATAAAACTTCTGAAACTCTAAAAATTTCAGAACTATTGGATAGAAAACCAGGACAATTGTCAGGTGGTCAAAGACAAAGAGTTGCTCTTGGTCGTGCTATGGTTAGAGAGCCTGTTGCCTTTTTAATGGATGAACCTCTTTCAAATTTAGATGCGGCTCTGAGAGTTCACATGCGATCTGAACTATCTGAACTTCATAATTCACTTAAAACTACTTTTGTGTACGTAACACATGATCAAGCAGAAGCGTTAACTATGTCTTCTAGAATGGCTGTGATGATTGATGGAAATTTATTACAACTAGATACGCCTCAAGAAGTATATGACAATCCTTCCTCATTAAGTGTAGCTCAATTTGTTGGAAGTCCAAAAATAAATATATTTAAAGGAACTGCGGACTCTGGTGGGACGGTTGGTTTTCTCAACGTTAACCTAAAAAGAAAAAGTTCTGAAAGTAATACAGACTTACATATTGGTATTCGACCAGAACATTTAGAAATTACAAATGAAAATAATGAAAATACATTTAGTGGAACAGTTGCATATAGAGAAAATTTAGGTTCAGATATTTTCTTTCATGTAAATATTGAAGACGGTTCAAATAAAATAATTGTAAGGGGCTTACCACAATTTACACACCAAATTTCAAACGGTTCTAGTGTGAATATTAAAAGAGTTTCAGATAAAGCATTACTATTTAATCAAGCAGGAATGAGAGTTCAATTTACTAATGCATAATTCAAAAGCTCACATATGGTTTATTGCACCAGCAATCATACTGATGATAATTATTTTAATCTTTCCTCTTTTTCTTGCAGGAGGAATTTCTTTTACTGACTACAATTTAGGAAACAAAACATTCGAGTGGGTTGGACTAGAAAATTATGACAAAATGTTCAATCGAAAAACATATGTCAAAATGATTTGGGCCACAGCGACGTATGTTATTGTTGTCGTTCCAATTTCTGTTGTACTTGGATTATGTGCTGCTATGCTCTTAAACTCACTAAGGTTTGGCGCTGATATATATAAAACAATTTTTTTTCTTCCAGTTATGGCAACTCTTCTTGCAATGGCAATTGCATGGGAATTTACTCTTCATCCAACATTAGGAATTGTAAATAGTTTTTTAGCGAATGGATGTGGAGGAGTTAGGGAATTCATTCTTGGTTTTCATTGGTTGCCATGGGTAGACTCACAAGAAAGCTGGTACGCTATAGCATGTGCAAACAACATGGATTTTCCATATTGGTTAAAACAAAAAAATACTGCGATTTGGACAGTATGTTTCATAGGAATTTGGCAGGCTTTTGGTTTTAATATGGTTTTATATTTAGCTGGCTTAACAAGTATACCAAGGGAGTTATACCAAGCTGCAGAAATGGACGGGGCTAAATCTACATGGGAGCAATTTAAACTTGTTACATGGCCAATGCTTGGTCCAACAACGTTGTTTGTTGTCACTATTACTACCATTAGAACATTTCAGGTATTTGATACCATCGAAATACTTACTAAAGGTGGTCCATCAAAAACAACATATGTCATGATGTATGCAATTTTTGAAAAAGCTATTCAACAAAACTTAACAAGTATCGGTGCAGCAATCACTGTTGTCTTTATTGGATTTATTCTTGTGTTAACGTTTTTCCAAAGATATGTCATTGAGAAGAGGGTTCATTATTAATGGAAGCTAAACAATATATTGGGGAAGGTTGGAAGCATGCAATCTTAATTATTGGTGCTATCGTAGTGATGCTTCCTTTTTATATGATGGTTTCTATGTCATTAAAATCTCAGCAAGAAATCCAATCAATTTCTGGTGGTCTTATTGGTGCGCAAGAAACTCAAACGTTTCCCGTATGTGTTAAAACTGGTTATTCAGAAGAAACATGTACAATGAAGCCATATCAATACAACTATTGGTTTGCATTTGAAAAAGCCCCTATTCCTAGATACTTAATGAATGGTGTCATTGTTACTTTATCAATCTTCATTATTCAGGTTTTAGTCGCCTTACCGTGCGCATATGCACTCGCCAAGTTACGGTTTTACGGACGAGAATTTGTTTTCTCGATGGTTTTATTTTGCTTGCTCATTCCAGTTCATGGAATTGCACTTCCATTATATGTTATGTTGGCCCAGGCAGGATTAGTTGACACCTATTCCGCCTTAATACTCCCCTGGACAATATCGGTGTTTGGAATCTTTTTAATGCGGCAATTCTTTATGACTGTGCCCGATGAATTAATTGATGCCGCCAGGATGGATGGTATGGGAGAGTACGCAATCGTATGGAAAGTAATGCTTCCAACTGCAATACCAGCGTTACTTGCTTTTGCAATATTCTCAGTTGTTGCACACTGGAATGATTATTTCTGGCCACGTATGGTAATAACAGGAAATAGAGATCTCTTTACTCCGCCGCTTGGTATAAGAGAATTCAGAGGTGGAATTGATAGTGACGAATTTGGTCCTATGATGGCTTCGATAGTTACTGTAACTGTTCCTCTTATTGTTGCTTTTATAATCGCGCAAAAACGATTTATTGAAGGAATTACTTTGACAGGCATGAAGTAAATTCTTATCTACTGATGGCATTGTCAGTAAATTTTATTTTTATCTTAATTCTTGTATCTGCTCTATGTCATGCAGTTTGGAGTGCTATAATAAAATCAAGTAAGAACCCTTTATCGTTAATGGGTATAACATCTGTCTTAGAAGTTACTATTTTTTTACCTTTGACATTTACTGTTCCATTTCCAACTTTAGAGGTTTGGTATTTTTTAATTGCAACCGTCATCATTCATGTCATTTATAGATTAAATGTAATTTATTCTTATAGATACGGAGATCTTTCGTACATATATCCAATTTCTAGAGGAAGTTCATGTTTGTTTGTAGCGATCATTAGTATTTTATTTTTAAGTTCTGATATTAGCGTTGCTGGTTTTGTAGGAATATTAATTGTTTGTATTGGATTATTTTTAATTTCTTATTCTAAAAATTTATCTTTTAACTTCAGAGGTTTTGCTCTCGCAATATCAACGGCTATTCTAATTACTGCTTACACTTTAGTTGACGGGGTCGGGGTTAGACTTTCTGAAAATGGTTTTTCCTATATTTACTGGCTCTTCACACTTAATGGAATACCTTTACTAATTATTGGTTTGATCTCGAAAGATGGTTTACGAAAAAAAGAAACGTACACTTTTAGATCGGGGATTGCTGCTGGTGTATTTGCAACAAGTAGTTATGCGATTGTTGTTTGGAGTATGCAATTTATAGAAATAGCTTATGTCTCTAGTATTAGAGAAATAAGCATTGTGTTTGCTGCAATTATTGGAATGCTTTTCTTATTTGAGAAGAATGCAAAATCTCGAATAATACCTTCTATTTTAATAGTGAGTGGTATTTCGGTTGTTTATTTTCAAATTCTTTGAGGAAAAAATATAGACTTTTTGTACGAAAATTTTATATGACTTTTATGACTGAGGATATTGTGGAAGTGGATCCAAAAACCGAAACTATCTCTTGCGATGGTGGTGAAGATGGTTTAGGACATCCCGCAGTTTATTATACCTTCAATAATGAGAACAAAATTGTTTGTGGTTATTGTGGTAAAATATTTATAAAAAAAGAAGAGTAGAAATGTACAAAGAATCTTGGGGTTTAAAAAGAATATGTCCTATGTGTAGTAAGCAATACTACGACTTAGGAAGAACCGAATTGGAATGTCCTGAGTGTGGTAAAGAAATTGAAGTTACTACAATGACTAGACCAAGACGTGGAAGAAAACCTGGAAGTACTAATGCTGCTCCTTTAACTAATCCTATTCCTCCAAAACCAAAAGAAAAAGATGATGAACTTGATATCGATAATTTGGATTTGGATAACAACGAAGACAATCTTGAGGATGATACTGTTTTATTAGAAGATGAAACAGAAATTGATCCAATAGCCGAAGGTATTAAACCTAAAGAAGACGGCGAAGAAGAATACTAAAATTTCAATAAAAATTTAGAAGATGTTTAAGGTACTACAAAACACTTGGGCCCTTTTTTTTGGCTTTGCTTTAATTAGTCTTGGTCACGGTTTGCAAGGAACACTAATCGGTGTTCGTTCTGTTTTAGAAGGTTTTAGTTTTTTTGCATCAGGACTTATTATAGCTGGTTATTACGTTGGATACTTAACTGGCGCGTTAACAATTCCAAGTTTTTTACAACGTGTTGGTCACATAAGAGTTTTTGCTGCTTTAGCATCGCTTGCTTCTATCGCTATATTATTACACTCAGTATTTGTTCATCCCTATTCATGGATGTTTATACGAATATTAACTGGTTTAAGTCTTGCTGGAATTTATGTAATCATGGAGAGCTGGTTAAATGAAAAATCAACTAATCAAACTCGTGGTCAATTACTTTCCGTTTACATGATTATTACTTTTGTATTTGTTGGAGCAGGACAATTTTTATTAAATTTAGGCGATCCAGCTAAAGTTGATTTATTTATTTTAGTATCAATCTTATTATCATTCGCACTTCTTCCTATTCTTTTATCTTCAACAGAACAACCTAATACAGAAAGTCCTAAATTTTTTTCTTTAAGAGAATTTTATACTGTTTCACCTTTAGGTTTTGTTGGCGCATTAGCTACTGGTTTATCGCATAGTGCGGTTTTTGGGTACGGTGCAATTTATGCATCATCTATTAATTTAAGCTTATTTGAAATTTCTCTGTATATGATGATTATAACGTCAGCTGGCGCCCTATCTCAATGGCCTATTGGGTATTTGTCAGATAGAATTGATAGACGTATTATTCTTATTGGTGTTTCTTTTATGGCTTCAGGTTTGAGTTTATTTTTTGTTTTTGCAAACTTTATGCCACTAACATTGTTCTTAATTTTTGCTGGTCTTTTTTCAGTTGCATGTTTACCAATGTATTCACTTACAGTTGCTCATACAAATGACTTTTTACAACCTAATGAGATAGTATCAGCAAGTGCAACCTTTGGTATACTTATTGGTATTGGATCAATTATCGGACCTTTGTTTGTTTCTGGATTCATGGAAATTTTAGGAGCGGTAGGTTTTTACATCTATTTATTTTTAATACATGGACTGCTAGGACTGTTTGGTTTGTATAGAATGACACAAAGAACTAAACCACGTGATCTTGAATCACAATACAATCCTTTACCACGAAATATTAGTCCTGCCGGTATGGAAATGAACCCCGTTACTGAGCCAACTGAGGACGAGTAAGTCTTTTAAATATTCTATGAAGTAATAAGAGGATAATTATTCCCATATAAATGACTGGTTCGGTTTTATCAGCGCGAACTAGAACATAAAAATGCATACTAGCCAGAATGGCTACTGGGTAAATTAAATAATGAATTTTCTTCCATAATTTAAAACCTAATCGTTTAATCATATTGTTTGTTGAAGTGCTAGCAAGTGGGATTAAAAAAAGAAAACTTATAAAACCAAAAGTTATAAATGGTCTTTTTATAATATCTTGTATGATAAATTGCATATCTAAAAAATGATCTAAAACTATGTAAGTGGAGAAATGCAAACAGACATAATAGAAAGCAAAAAGTCCAATCATTCTTCGTAATACAACTATCGATTTTAAAGGTTTAATATTTGATAGAGTAGTAATCATAAGAGTTATTATTATTAATCTAAGTGCCATTAGACCTAACTCATCCATTAGTTTTTCAATTGGATTTACTCCAAGATTTCCAGTAACAAATTGGTACGCCCAGAGTAGACTAGGAAATAAAATTAAAATAAATAAGACAGGTTTACTGCGATTAAAATTTCTTGTTGAAAACATTCATTAATAAAATTTAGTCAAATCTAAATCTTTATAGAGATGTGCTACTTCTTCTTCATAGCCATTAAACATAAGTGTTTCTCTTCTTTTAAACTCTCCAATTCGTCTCTCTGTTCCTTGACTCCATCTTGGATGATTAACATTAGGATTAACATTAGCATAAAAACCATATTCCCAAGGAGCTAAAGTTTCCCAAGATGTTTCAGGTTGAGTATCTAAAAATCTAATTTCCACAATTGATTTAATTGATTTGAAACCATACTTCCATGGAACAACTAATCTTATGGGTGCGCCATTTTGATTAGGCATTTCATGACCATACAATCCAGTTGCTAATATTGTTAAAGGATTCATTGCTTCATCCATTCGAAGACCTTCTCTATATGGCCAAATAATTGTTCTCTTTTGCTGACCTGGCATTTCTTCAGGTCTGAAGACAGTTACAAACTGAAGATACTTTGCTGAACTTAAAGGTTCGGCCATTTTTATAAGTTCAGATAACTGAAAACCTTGCCAAGGAATAACCATGGACCATGCTTCAACGCATCTTAATCTATAAACCCTATCTTCTATTGTTACATTTGATAAAATTTTTTCTAAATCAAATGTTTGAGGCTTTTTCACAAGACCATCTATTTTTATTGTCCATGGCCTAGGTTTAAAATTTCCAGAATTTAAATGAGGATGTTTTTTATGAGTCCCAAACTCATAAAAATTATTGTAGGTTGTGATTTCTTCGTAAGAATTAAGCTTATCGTTTTCATTTAGATTTTTAGTATAAATTGAAAGATCACTATCGTGGTTTGCAAATGCTGATGAGGTAACCGTTGCTACCATGGCGCTAGCTAAAGATCCCTTTATAAACTTACGTCTATTTAAATATGTCTTATAGGGTGTGATTTCAGATCCTAAAATTTTCATAATAATAATATATATCTTAAATATTAAAATTGAAGATTTGCTTCAATAATCTTAGCTTTTAAAATGGGAGTTATATTTATTTAGTATTTTTTCTGGCCATGTACTTTTGATAAATTCAAGAATAGACCAAACATCGTCATCTGATAACGCATCATTACCAAGCATTTTACCTTCATAATCAGGATTTGATTTTTTAAAACCATATTTAATGACATGAAATAATTGTGCAGGAGAGTGGTGCCAAGTA
>CACNCX010000004.1 GCA_902619045.1 uncultured Alphaproteobacteria bacterium
AAAGGTAAAGACCCCCAAGAACTTTTAAAACAAGCAGACAAGCTTGGTATAGAAAACCCTTCTTCTCTTAGAAAACAAGATTTGATGTTTGCAATTTTAAAAACAATTGCTGAAGAGGGTGAAATTATTACTGGTTTAGGGGTTATTGAAATTATGCAAGATGGTTTCGGTTTTTTAAGGTCTTCAGAATCAAATTATCTTCCAGGACCAGATGATATCTATATTTCTCCATCTCAAATTAAAAAATTTAGCTTAAGAACAGGTGATAGTGTTGAAGGTGAAATTAGATCTCCAAAGCAAGGAGAAAGATATTTTGCTATAACTAAAATTAACAAAATAAACGGTCAAGAAACTGATTTAGTTAAGAATAGGGTTAATTTTGAAGATTTAACACCTTTGTATCCTGAAGCAAGGTTCAAACTTGAGCAAGAAAAACCTATGCCAGATAATACAGAGAGAATAATTGACATTATTGCTCCTCTTGGAAAAGGACAAAGACAATTAATTGTTGCACAACCTTTTACTGGTAAAACAATAATTATGCAAAAAATTGCTAATGCTATTACTGCTAATAGTCCAGACGCTAAACTGATTGTCTTACTAATTGATGAAAGACCTGAAGAAGTAACTGATATGCAAAGATCAGTAAAAGGTGAGGTAATTAGCTCAACTTTTGATGAACCTGCTTCACGCCACGTTCAAGTTGCAGAAATGGTAATAGAAAAAGCTAAAAGACTGGTTGAATATAAACATGATGTTGTAATACTTCTTGATTCAATCACCAGACTTGGAAGAGCCTATAATACCGTTGTTCCATCTAGTGGAAAGGTATTAACAGGTGGTGTTGATGCTAATGCTTTACAAAGACCAAAAAGATTTTTTGGAGCTGCAAGGAATGTAGAAAAAGGTGGGTCGCTTACAATTATTGCTACTGCTTTAATAGATACAGGAAGCAGAATGGATGAAGTTATATTTGAAGAATTTAAAGGTACTGGTAACAGTGAAATGGTACTAGACAGAAAACTTAGCCAAAAAAGAACATATCCAGCTTTTGATATTGGTAAGTCAGGAACAAGAAAAGAAGAATTATTACTTGAGAAAGATGAGCTTGGAAAAATCTTTATTTTAAGAAAAATATTAGCCCCTATGGGAAGTACTGAAGCCATGGAATTCTTGTTAGACAAAATGAAAAACACAAAAACTAACAGTGAATTCTTCCAAAGCATGGGAACCAAATAAATATAATTATTTCTTTTTTTTTAATTTTTTTTTAATAATAGAGAGATGTGTTTTCCAAAAAAAATTTTGTTCTTTTATTAATACTCCTATTTCCAATAAACTTATTTGCTAATCAATTTGAAAAAAACGTAGAAAAACTCGGAATTACACTTTCTGGTCATTATATTGACGACACAATGAAAAATGATAATGGCAAATATGTTTTGCCAAGCAACTCATGGTTTAGAAAACATATTAGTAATGATCTTCGGGTTTTTTATAAAACAGGATCTGGATATGGAGACTGGGACGGCAATGGAAAACTTGATTACGTTGGTTTTGGGGCTGGTGTAGCTTGCCAAAGTGGAGGAAAATTAAAAGAAGGAAGAGTTGGTTGTGAAAACATTAACTCAATATACAACCCGATACTTCCCTTTTCAGTAAATGAATCTTTTAACTTTTCAAAAATGAGAACTGTTTTTGATTATAATAACACTGAAAAAAATGGGTTTGCATCAACTGTTCAAAGAATAATCATTGAAGATTTTAATGGTGACGGAATAGACGATATCTTTGTTCCTAATGCATCAGTTGCTTTAAATAATGGCAAGTTCACTTACAAAGCAATTAATCACGTATTCATATCAACTGGTCCAAATAAATGGAAACAATCTAACCACACAGGACATTTAGTTGATAAAAAAACAGCAACCTACCAAGGCTTCTCTCACGGTTCCGATGCAGGTGATATTGATAATGACGGAGATGTTGATGTAGTAACAACCGACTTTTCAGGAGCCATATGTCATTTTAATGATGGAAAAGGAAACTTCAAAGCAAAGAAATGTACAGGCAACACAACTTTCACTGTAACTTTAGGAGATTTTAATAATGACGGAAATTTAGACATGGTTACTGGAAACGCACACTACAATCAAGACTATAGAAAATATTCTCAACAAGGAAATGTTGTTAAAGAAACCCCTAAATCACACAACATATCCCTTTATCATGGAAATGGAAAAGGAAAGTTTAAGAAAATACAAACATTAGAACCGGCTAAGGTAAAAAAATTTATTTTTTCAGAGGTACCAGAAATGACATCTTTTGATTTTGATAATGATGGAGATCTTGATGTTATTAGTTCGGTTGTAGGAATGTACTACTCAGGCTCGGCTTGGGTTGTATATGAAAACAAAAATAGCAAACTAGAGCTGGTCGATGTAAATATTATTTTACCACCACTTGATGAATGGCAAGACCCCAAAATATGGGGCCAAATGGTCCAAACAGAGACAACTCAATGGAACACATATTGTAATAAAAGTATATTAATCGACGTTAATAGCGATGGCTTAATGGATGCATTATGCTCTAATGTTGCCCAAGATTTCAAAAGTGCTAATTTGTTTCTTCTCAATAAAGGAAATATGCAGTTCGATGTTTTAAACCCTGATCAAGTTAATAGGTGGGTAGACTGGTTGGAATAAAAATTAAATTATAAAAGACGCTAGCTTTAATATTTCTTATTTACATAATTCTATCTTGGGTTTAATTCCCAAAAAATGAAAGCTTCAAAGGATACAATTTTTGCCCTTGCCACGCAAAGAGGTAAATCAGGCATAGCTGTTTTTAGGGTTTCGGGAAAAGGCTCTCATACTATTATTAAATCAATATCTTCTAAAAAAAAATTTAAAACAAACTTTGCTACATTAAACGATTTATTAGACGGAAAGAGCGTTGTAGATCAAACGCTAACAACTTTTTTTAAATCACCAAAAAGCTATACAGGGGAGGATATGGTGGAAATATCTTGTCATGGAAGCATTTCTGTAATTAACAAAATAACCAAAACCCTATTAAAAAAACATATAAGACTTGCTGAGCCTGGAGAGTTTACCAAAAGAGCCCTAATGAATGATAAGCTTAGTCTTTTAGAAGCTGAAACAATTAATGATTTAGTTAATGCAGAAACAGAAAATCAAAGAAAGTTAGCTATAGGTAATTTGAGTGGAAATTTAGATAAGCTTATTAATGAAATATCAAATAAACAAAAAAAACTTCTAGCAGATATAGAGGCTATAATTGATTTTGCTGATGAAGATCTTCCTAAAGAAATATATAAGGGTATAAGAGAACAGAATAAGAACATATATAAACAAATTGAAAATATTATCAAAAGATCAACCTTATCTAGACAAATTCATAATGGTTTTACAATAACTATTATTGGAAAACCTAATACAGGTAAATCATCCTTCATAAATTATATTAATAATGAAGAGGTTTCTATAGTTACTAATATACCCGGAACTACCACTGATTTAGTAAGCTCCACATTAGATATACAAGGAGATAAATACACATTTATTGATACAGCTGGAATAAGAAAATATAGGAATTTAATCGAAAAAATAGGTATTGAAAGATCGTTAGAAAGTGCTGAAAAATCAGATTTAAATATAGTTTTTCTCAAAGACAATGAAAAGAAAAACTACACTAAAATCAAATCAAAAATATTTGTTAAATCAAAATATGATACTAATAAAAAGAAAATTAAAGGGGTTCATAGCATTTCATCAGTATCTGGTTATGGAATTGAGCCTCTTATTAAAACCATATCTTCAAAATTAAAGAAAAAACCAATTTCTGGACCAGTCTTTTCACGTGAAAGACATTTGGAAAGCCTAAATAAATCGCTTTTATTACTTAAAAAATTAGATTTAAAAGAAATAGATATTGCTGCTGAAAACGTTAGAAGGTCAATTATGTACATTGATGGAATTAATCAAAAATTTGATATTGAGAAAATTTTGGATATAATATTTAGTGATTTTTGTATAGGTAAGTAATTTCACGTGAAAAGAGACATGGACAATAAATTTGATGTAATTGTAATCGGTGGAGGGCATGCGGGTGTAGAAGCAGCATGCTCATCTGCAAGAACTGGATCAAAAACAGCTTTAATTACTCATAAAATTGATAAAATAGGAGAAATGTCATGCAATCCTGCAATTGGAGGTCTTGGAAAAGGGCATCTAGTTAAGGAAATAGATGCTTTAGATGGAATTATGGCTAAAGCTACTGACAGATCCTGTATACAATTTAGAATGCTAAACTCCAGTAGAGGTGCCGCTGTAAGGGGTCCAAGGGCACAAACAGACCGCATTTTATATAAAAATGCTATAAATGAGCTCGTATCTGAACAAAAAAATCTTCATATTATTGAGGGCTCAGTAGAAGATTTAATTGTTTTAAATAATCAGGTAAATGGTGTTGTTTTAGGTGACAACAAAGAGATACCATCAAAATCTGTGGTTTTAACAACGGGCACATTCTTACAAGGGTTGATAAGAATAGGCTCTGAGAAGCAAGAAGCTGGAAGAGTTGGTGATAAACCCTCAATAAAGCTTGCAAAAAGGCTTAAAGAGCTAAAGTTTTCAATAGGCAGATTGAAAACAGGAACACCCCCAAGATTACTTAAAAAAACTATTAATTTCAATGACTTAGATGAACAACACCCAGATAAAAAACCCGTTCCATTTTCTTTTATCAACAGAGATATCCACATTCCTCAAATATCTTGTTTTATTACTCATACTAATAAAAATACTCATAAAATAATCGCTCAGAACCTGAGGCTATCACCAATGTATTCAGGAGAAATACAATCAATGGGAGCTAGGTATTGCCCATCTATTGAAGATAAAATTCATAAATTCAAAAATAAGTCATCACACCAGATATTTCTTGAGCCAGAAGGATTAGATAGTGATTTAATATATCCAAACGGAATATCTTCTTCACTTCCAACTGAAATTCAAGAACAATTTGTTAAAACGATTAAAGGTTTAGAGAATGTTACAATTACACAACCTGCTTATGCCATTGAATATGATTTTGTTGATCCACAAGAACTAACACACACACTTGAAACAAAAAAAATTAAAAATTTATTTTTTGCGGGACAAATAAATGGAACAACTGGATACGAAGAAGCAGCTGCACAAGGTATAATGGCCGGGATAAATGCATCGCTTAAAACAACATCTAATAAAGAATTTATAATACCCAGGTCTTCTGGATATATAGGTGTTTTAATAGATGACTTGGTTACAAAAGGAACAAAAGAGCCATATAGAATGTTTACATCAAGGTCTGAATATAGACTTTTACTTCGAGCTGATAATGCAGATTTAAGGCTTACTCCTCTTGGAATTGATATTGGTTGTATTGATATAGATAGGCAAAAAGAGTTTGAAAAAAAATCTAAAAGAATAAAAGAGGGTTTCAAGTTTGTTAAAAATCATAAATTTTCACCAGACGCACTCCTAAAAAAGGGAATAAAAATAAATAAAGATGGGAAAAAAAGAAATATCATAGATCTCTTGTCTTTTTCTAATATTACAACCTCTAAGCTTAAAAAAATACTTCCACAGCTAAATGATTTAGAAGATGATGTAATGGAGCAAATAGAAATTGAAGCTAAATATGCTGGTTATCTTGATAGACAAAGAATGGATATACAAGATTTTGAAAAAGAAGAAAATTTAAAAATTCCTAAATCAACTAACTATAAATTAGTTGGAAGTTTATCTAATGAGATAGTTGAAAAATTAACTAAAATTAAACCACCAACTCTTGGAGCAGCCTCAAGAATATCAGGTGTAACGCCAGCAGCCACTATAGCCCTTCTTAGATATATTAAAAAAAATAAAAACAAAAAAGCAGCATAATTTGGATAAAGGTACTGTAATAAAAAAATATAATCTTAGCAGAAAGCAGATTGATTTAGTTGATAGCTACATACTAAAGTTAACAAAAAGCAACCAAATACATAATTTGGTAGGGCCTTCTACAATTGATGTTGTTTGGGATAGACATATTAATGATTCATTACAACTGTCTGAATTTATTTTGAAAAAAAATTCATCAATTATAGACCTTGGAACTGGTGCCGGTTTACCAGGGTTGATCTTATATATTTTTGGGTATTCAAATATATTGTTGATTGACTCAAAGATGAAAAAAATTAACTTTATTAAAGAATTTGCACATGAGCAGAACTTAGAAATAAAAACTATTTGCACAAGAGTTGAAAAAATCAAAAATCAAAAATTTGACTTTATTATCTGTCGAGCTTTTGCTCCATTAGTAAAATTATTAGATTATTCACGGCTTTTTACTAAAAAAAATACATCACTACTTTTTCTAAAAGGAAGAAGTGTTAAGAAAGAAATACATGATGCAAAAAAATTCTTTAACTTTGAATACGATCTTTATCCAAGTCAAAGTGAGGGCGATGGGCATGTGTTAAAAATAAACAAATATAAAAAACTGTGAAAAAAATTATTTCTATTTCTAATCAAAAGGGCGGTGTTGGTAAAACTACAACCACAATTAACCTAGCCACTTCATTAGCGGCAGTTAAAAAAAATGTTTTAATTGTCGACGCTGACCCTCAGGGCAATGCTAGTACGGGGCTTGGGCTTGCATACAATGATAGAAGCCCATCTATTTATGAAATGATTCACGAAAAGAGACTTCTTAAAGAAGGAATAAAAGAAACATTAATTCCTGGTCTAAAAATAATTGGAGCAAACACAGACTTAGCTGCAGCTGAGGTAGAGCTGACAAATTTTGAAAACAGAGAGTTTGTATTTAAATCAATCTTTGCTGAAATTGATAATTTCGATTTTATTTTTGTAGACTGTCCGCCAGCGCTTGGCTTGTTAACCATCAATTCATTAGTAGCATCAAATACAACACTAATTCCTCTTCAGTCAGAGTTTTTTGCTTTAGAGGGTCTTTCAGCGCTAATGCAAACTATCAAATTAATCAAAAAAAACTTCAACAGCGATCTTAAAATCGAAGGAATATTATTAACAATGCTGGACAAAAGAAACTCATTAAGCTCTTTAGTTGAGAAAGATGTAAGACAACATTTTGGCGATCAAGTTTATAAAACAACTATTCCAAGAAATGTTAAAATTTCTGAAGCTCCAAGTCACGGTAAACCAGCGCTGGTATACGATACACAAGCTGCAGGCTCCATAGCTTATATTGAGCTTGCAAAAGAAGTAATTTTAAACCAAAATAAAAACCATGAATAAAGAAAACAAACTAGGCATGGGCCTGGGAGCTCTTCTGTCAACTACTAATAACAAAAACGAAACTAATAATAACGTGCAAAAAATTAATATTTCTCAAATCGTACCCAACCCCTTACAACCAAGAAAAAACTTCAAAAACGAGGAGCTTAAAGAACTTTCATCTTCAATTAAAAATCAAGGATTAATTCAGCCTATTATTGTCAAACCAACTGATGATAATCAATTTCAAATTATTGCAGGAGAAAGAAGGTGGAGAGCATGCCAACTAAATGGAATGCACGAGGTAGACTGCGTTATCAAAGATCTTGATGAAACTAGTGTTTTAGAAGCGGCTTTAATTGAAAATATTCAAAGAGAAGACTTAAACGTTATTGAAGAGGCAAATGCTTACAAGGGGCTGATTAATATTAAAAATATCAACAACGACAGTCTTGCAAAATTAATTGGAAAAAGCCCAAGTCATGTTTCAAATATTTTACGCCTTTTAGAGTTAGATAAAAAAATTCAAGAAATGGTAATAAACGGAGACCTATCTATGGGACATGCGCGAGCGCTTATAGGTGTTCCAGATGCAATTAATAAAGCAAATGAAATTGTTGAAAAAAAACTCAGTGTAAGACAAACTGAAAAAATAACATCAGAGTTTAAAAACAACAAAAAAAACAAAACAGAAAAAGACCCAAATATAACAGACTTAGAAAAAGAACTATCAGATAAAATAGGTTTACGTACATCAATACAATTTAATGATAACGGCTCATCTGGTTCATTAACCTTGTACTATTCTGACTTGAATCAACTTGATGACTTAATGAAAAGACTTAAGAAATAGTAATTTTTTTAATATTTAGAAGAAATCGGAGGCCAAAAACTAAAGATAAGTTGCTATCTTTTCGTAAAACATTTTCAGTTGAAGAGAGCAATCTAATTAACAATTTTTTCTTTTTTAAATTATACTTTCTAAAAATTTCTATTAGCTTATGTTTTTCTTTAAATAAATATACGGGAATTTTTTTTTGATATTCATCTTCACTTTTTGATTCTATTATTAATTGACAGAGAAATTTGATGTAAAAATAAAACTCATTTACATCTGCGTTGGTTAGAATTTTATTTCTATAAAGGTCAACTATTTCTTTATTCCTTTTAAACATATTAAAAAAAATTTTTTCTTTTCCAGTATCGCTAATTGTTAATAATTTTTTAACATTGTTGAGTGTTAAGTCTTTTTCGTCAAGCTCTATAATTTGATTCAAACTATTTTCAAAAAAACCATATCTGTTATCTAATTTATCAATTAATAACCAATAGACTTCTTCTGAAACATTTAAACTGTTATCGCTTAAAAATTTTTTTAAAATTTTTATCTTTGATTCTCTTTCTAGCTCATAACAATCTATTAGACAGCTATCCTTGTCTTTATTAATTAAGCTTTTAATTTTTTTAATTTTCTGTGAATTTTCATCAACAAAAATAAAAACACCGTGTGAGTTTTTAATATTTTCAATGTTTTTTTCATCGATTCCTTTAGACATGTTTACTAAAAATATTTTATTTTCTTCAAATAAACCAACCTCTTCAACAAAATCTTTAATAGTATCAATATTTGTAATCTTAGCATTTGTGTTCTTTTGGTATTTTCCAATAATTATGGCTTTTATTTTTTGCATCAGTGTTTTTTCATTACCACTTATGAAGTATATCTTTTTATCTATTCTATAATTTTCATTTAATAAAATGCTAATAGGTTCAATTTTCATAACAATTATCTATATTTATGTTGGATAAATTAGAAACAAATTGATTTAAGTTAATATCTATTGCTAGTTCATACTTTTTTTCTAAAGAAGTATCTGTTCCATAATTGTAACCAGATGATTTTGGTATAATTGAAAAATAAGAAACTATTTCTTTTTCATAAGTTATACAATCTTTTCTAACTGATGTTAAAGTATAATAAAACCTTAACTCATATCTAAGATTTGATGTCGCCTGATTTGTTTCCACAGATCTTTTGGTCTTTTTCTCATCAATATTAATTTGTAGATTATATGTATGTTCGTTGTTTTCACCAAAAAACATTTGAAGATATGAATTCATAAAGCTTAAATTTGTACCAGATGTAGTAACTTTTGTTTTTTGATAAAGTGGGTTTATGAGATTTTTTTCATTTTTATAAACAAATTCAACACCACCACAAGAAACGACAAAACAAAATAAAAAAATTGGAAATAGTTTCTTCACTTTACTACTAAGTTTACAATTTTTCCGGGGACATATATTTCTCTTATAACATTTTTCCCCATTAAGCTTTTTTTAATTTTATTGTTATCTTTTACTATATCTAAAATTTCTTCTTTTGAAATTTTATTTTCAATCTGAATAACTTCTTTAGTTTTACCATCTATTTGTATTGCAATGTTTGTGGTGTTTTTTTTCTTTACCTCTTCTATTGGCCAGACCTCATTAATACACAAAGTTTTATTGCCAAGGCTTGACCAAATCTCTTCACTTATATGTGGAACAAAAGGCTGTAAAATTACCGAAAGTTTTTCCAGTGACCATTTAAAATTACTTTCAGATATTTTTTCCCCCAAAACTGAGCTGTTAAGAATATTTACAAATTCGTATATTTTTGCAACCGATTTATTAAATTGAAAGTTTTCTATATTTTCTGATACCTCGTTAATTAAGCTTTTTAAAGAATCAATCACATCAACGTCTTCATGATTATTTGGTTTATAATGATTATACTTGTCAGCTGTTTCATATAATTTATTTATAAACTTGAATGAAGAAGCTATCCCAGTTTCTGTCCATTGCAAATCTCTTTCTGGTGGACTATCTGATAGCATAAACCATCTAGCGGTATCAGCGCCATATGAATCAATAATATCATTTGGATCAACAACATTTTTTTTTGATTTGCTCATTTTTTCAATTTTTCCACCAATAACCTCAAAACCATCTTTATCTTTTAAGATGCCATTATGTTTTTCTACATCTTTTGGCTCTATCCATTCATTATTTATATTTTTATAAGTTATATGAGTAACCATCCCTTGCGTAAATAATCCTTTAAACGGCTCATCTAAATTAAAATAACCAAGGTCTCTTAAAGCTTTAGTAAAGAACCTTGAGTATAAGAGATGTAAAATAGCATGTTCTATGCCGCCTATGTATTGATCAACAGGTAGCCAATATTCTATATCTTTTTTATCAAACGGCTTATTCAGCCTAGCATTGCAATATCGAAAATAATACCAAGAAGATTCAAAAAAAGTATCAAAAGTATCAGTCTCTCTGAAAGCTCTCATCCCAGTTTTTGGACAGACAGTATCCTTCCAACCAGAAATATTGCTTAAAGCACTAGATGACTCACTAAAATTCTTAATTTCAGGAAGTTTAACCGGAAGATCTTCTTCTTCAACCGCAAGTACTTCCCCGTCCTCTCTATAAATAATAGGTATTGGACAACCCCAAAATCTCTGTCTAGAAATTCCCCAATCTCTTAATTTAAAATTTATTTTCTTTTTTCCTAAACCCCTTTTTTCTATTTCATTAATTATTTTTTCTTTTGCTTCATCGATGTTTAATCCATTTAAAAATTCTGAATTGATTATTATCCCATTTTCAGTGTAGGCCTTATTGTTGATTTTAAATTTACTTTCCTCAATATTAATTGGTTTAACGACTGGAATAACATCAATATTGTATTCAGTTGCAAAATCTAAATCTCTTTGATCATGTGCAGGACAACCAAAAATTGCACCAAGACCGTATTCTTTTAAAACAAAGTTAGCCACAAAGATCGGAATTTTTTTACCTTCAATAAATGGATGTTCAGCAAATAAATTAGTATTAAACCCTCTTTTGATTTTATCAGGGTTTATGTTTTTACAGTCTTTAATAAATTTCTGTAAATCTGATTTTTTCTTTGATATTTCAGCAACCAAATCGTGCTCACTAGAAAGAGCTAAAAATGTAGCTCCATAAATTGTATCTGGTCTTGTTGTAAAAACTCTTATTTTTTTATTTTTTTCTAAAACGTTAAAATCAATTTCAACTCCTTCAGATTTCCCAATCCAATTAGATTGCATTATTTTTACTTTATTAGGCCAATTTTCTAATTTATCTAAATCATCTAATAACTCATTAGAATACTTACTAATTTTTAAAAACCACTGAGATAACTTCTTTTTTTCTACGGGAGCTCCTGACCTCCATCCTTTTCCATCAATCACTTGTTCATTTGCTAAAACTGTTTTGTCTACAGGGTCCCAATTGACCTCAGCTTCTTTTTTATAAGCAAGACCAGATTTAAACATATCTATAAAAAATTTTTGTTCATGCTTGTAATAATCTGGGTGGCATGTTGCAATTTCTCTATCCCAATCCAAAGACAAACCCATCTTTAGAAGTTGTTTTTTCATTGTTTTAATGTTTTGATATGTCCAACTTTCAGGATGTTTTTTTTCAGTTAAAGCAGCATTTTCAGCAGGTAGACCAAAAGCATCCCAGCCCATTGGATGGAGAACATTATAGCCTTTCATTTTCTTATATCTTGCAACTACATCACCCAATGTATAGTTTCTTACATGCCCCATATGGATTTTTCCAGAAGGATATGGAAACATTTCTAAAACATAATACTTTTCTTTCTTTTCATCTTTTGAAGTCTGAAAAATCTTTTTATTAGACCATATGTCCTGCCATTTTTTCTCAACTAATTTGTGATTGTATCGTGATGACACTTTTTAACTTGATTGGAGTTTTAATTTTTTTGCTTTATTTAATATAGCGTTTTCAATTTTTATATTATCCTCTTGATCAACTTTTTTATTTATCCAAGAAGGGTCTTTAAATTCTTGGCAAAAAGAAGTTACCCTTAGATTTTCAGTGTTTAACCTCATCCCAGAAATAAAAATATTTAATTTACATCTCTCATTAGGGTTAGCAGATGTTGAATACCAGTCTGTAATTATTGTTCCGCCAACCTGATCTGCAGAGTTTAAAGGCATAAAATCTATTGTTTCTAAAGCACCTTTCCAAAGAAACGGGTTTACTGACATAGCAATTGTTGTTGAAGAACTATTGTTTCCTGCATTATTCTTTATGATGCCACTAAATGAAATACCTCCCTTGCCTAACAAACCCCCTCCTGTTTGAAGTCTAGTTTCGGCATCCCTCATGGCTAAATCCATATCTATTGCTGAATTAAATTTTGTACCCGATCTTTCAATAATTTCGTTTCTAGTTTGGGCCTTTGACCATAACTCATCCATCTCTTCTTCACTTTTATTACTATTGCAAGAAATAAGAAAAGACAAAATTAGTAATAAAATTACTTTATTCAAAATCATTGAATTATAATTATTGTATTGGGGCCTAAATGTAAAACATAAAAAAAACGGCACTCGTTAAAGTGCCGTTTTCAAAGATATAAAATCTTTAATTAAAATGCCATGTTAGCACCGATGTACCATGCAGATCCATCGTCTGTAGAAGAGCCTTCATCACTTGCTTCCACTGATGTGTAACCTAGAATTGCAGTCACACCAGAAGCTACAGCGTATGAAATACTAGCAGAAGTACTATCTATTGAGTCATCAGATCCACCGCTTGAACCAACAGTGTTATCTTTTGCATCACCTGAAGCAATACCAACATTAAATGTTAGATCACCACTTACATACTTAACACCAGCTTTCATTACTTCATATTCTGCTTCAGCAGCTGACTGTCTGTGTATACCAGCAGCAGTAGCATCAGCAATACCAACAGCAACAGTTAAATCACCAGTTACAGCACTTAAGCCAACATGGAAATTACCATTATCATTAGTTGCTGCAGTAGCAGTTTTTGAACCTTCAGATTCTGAAATACCAGCACCGATAGTTACAGATGAGTCACCTAGGTCAGTTACATAAGTTGCACCAATTGCATAGTGACTATCTACTCTGTAAGTACCAGTCGCAGCAGCACCATTATCTGTAGAAGCTGAGAAAGACATTTTTAGTCCATCAGCTATGAAATCAGAAGCAGTGTGATACTCAACACCTAATACTGTTGCAGTAGCACCAACATCAAGACCAGTTGAAGCTGCGTTTGTAGATGTAGTTGCTACACCTTCAGCACCAGCTGAACCTGGAACAGATATTGCGTGTGATCCTGATGCGTTACCAGCATTAAGAACATCTAGTTTTGATCCATCAGTGAAAGCTAGAGTGAAACCAGCGTCCATATCAGTACCAGTACCTGCAGCAGCAGATACTTCATTAACAACTGCAAAACTACTTGAGATAGTCATTCCACCGTCAGTAGTTTCAGATAATGATACAGTAAAGTTGTTATCATTAATTTGGGCATTAGTGTCTGTTCCACCTGTTGGTGAATCAAACTCAACACCAGTTTGGTGGTTACCACTCATAGTCGCTGTTACAGCTTCAGCAACTGAAGCAGCACCAAGCGTAGAAACTAGAGCAGTTCCCATTAATAGTTCTTTTTTCATAATTACTCCTTTTGAGTTAATGAATATTCATTAAATACAAGAAACATACTTGTATTGATGTGGTAATATTTAAAAATTGAATAAATTACAAAAAAAGCATAATGATTTAGTATATTTTTTGAAACAATGTTGTTTTTTTACAACATTATATTTTATGTTTAATATTAAAAAATACAATGAAATTAACGATTTTCTAAAAAAAAGCAGTAATTCTGCCAAAATTGTAGCTATATCTAAAAATCATCCACTTAAAAGTGTGTTGGAGGCGATTAATGCCGGAGTATATATTTTTGGGGAAAATAGAGTTCAAGAAGCGAAAGAAAAATTTCAAAAACTAAAGCTAGATAATACAAAAATAGAACTTCACTTAACTGGCCCGCTACAATCAAATAAAGTAAAGCTAGCAATTCAGCTTTTTGATGTTTTTCATACTTTAGATAGGGAAAAAATAGCAAGAGAGTTCTCAAAATATAGAGAATTACTAGTAAATAAGAAATTTTTTCTTCAGATAAACACAGGAAAAGAAAAAACAAAAAGTGGCATTTTTCCAGAAGATACGAAAGATTTTTTGTTTTTTTTAAAACAAGAAATGAAATTACCCATTATTGGCCTAATGTGTATACCGCCGATAGATGAGGACCCAGGATATCATTTTAATAAATTAAAACTTCTTGCAAATGAAAATAAAATTGACGAGTTAAGCATTGGAATGAGCGATGATTATGAGAAAGCACTACAATTTAATCCTACATACATTAGGCTTGGAACAATTTTGTTTGGAAAAAGATCATGAAAAACGGACTAAATATATTTTGTAACAACAATATTAAAAATTTTTTACCCTCTTTTCTTTCGGATTATGAATTAACTATTATGAAATTAGATCAAATAAAAGATAATATACAAGTATCTCAAGCAAACATAATTATTATAAGTAACAACGATATTGATCTAAGAGACTGCGGCCAGTTAATTGATAACTGTCTAATAATTTCAAATTTGAAAAACTTAAAATTTAATTATAAATCAAATATATTAAATAGCCCACTCTCTATAAATCACTTAAAAAATAGAATTGAGCATTTTGTTCAAAATTTAAAAGTTCAGTTTCATGATTTATATCTTTATAATGAAAAACTTATAAATCTTGATAATGATATTTTTTGCTACCTAACTAAAATAGAGTTAGAAATCTTAACTTGTTTAATTAAGAAGAAAGAAACAAGTAAAAATTTTATTAAAGAAAATGTTTTAAATATTAAATCAAATATGGAAACAAATTCTCTTGAAAGTCATCTTTCAAGAATAAGAAAAAAAATAAACACGATAAAAAGTAAAGTAAAAATTCAAACGAAAAATGAAAAGCTTTTAATCACGATTTAATTTAAAAAATTAGGATTTATAAGTTTAAAAAATTTTTTATCAAAAACTTCATTGAAATTATGGTTATAAATTGATAACTTAAAAATATCATCATTAATTACCACTTCTATTCCTCTTAATATCAATGGTTGTTTTTCAAATAATACTCTTATAACAAAATTTTTTTCTTCATTATCAACTCCCTTTTTTTCTAATAATAGCTCATTATTTTTTACTTCTACTTTTCCATCTTCAAAAAAATAAGGGTTTCTAAATATGTCATAAAAGAACCAAGCATTAGTATTTTTTGGATCAAAAAACTCATCCTCTTCAAGCTCGTAATCATAATACATTGCCTTATCTTCAGCTAAAATTATTAGAATTTTCGTTGGTAAAAAATACTCAGCCCTAACCCTTTTTTTACCTATGTATATCTTGCCTTCACTTAAGTTTTCTCCATCACTCTGTAGGAATGAAGCAGAAAAATCATTTAGTGAGCTTAAATAATCTAATGCCTTTGCTTTGTCTTCAGAAGCTGAATACGCTTTAGACGCAAAAAAATAAAAAATTATTATTAATATAAATAATAAATACTTTTCATTTTTTAAGAACATGTCTTTTGCCTGCGTTATTTGCTTCGCTTATAATTCCATCTTCTTCCATCTTTTCTACTATTCTTGCAGCTCTATTATAACCGATCTGAAGATATCTCTGAATATAGCTTGTTGAAACTTTTTGTTGTTTAATAACAATATCAACTGCCTTACCATAAAGATCATCATTATTATTTGAAATTAAATCGTCTGAATTTGAAATACTTAACTCATCTTCTGATAATGATATTTCTTTTTTATAATCAAATGTAGCCTGTTGTTTTATATAACTAACAACTTTTTCAACTTCATTTTCTGACACAAAACCACCATGCAACCTCTTTATTATACCGCCATTTTCTAAAAACAACATGTCACCACTGCCCAATAATTGTTCTGCACCCATTTCGTTAAGTATTGTCCTACTATCAAATTTACTTGATACTTTATAACTAATACGACTAGGAAAATTTGCTTTTATTGTTCCTGTAATTACATCAACACTAGGTCTTTGTGTGGCTGTAATTAAGTGAATTCCAGATGCTCTTGCCATTTGCGCTAATCTTTGAACTAATGACTCAACTTCTTTTCCGGCCACCATCATCAAATCTGCCATTTCATCAATCACCACAACAATAAAAGGCATTTTTTCAAGAATAATTTCTTGTTTTTCAATAATTGGCATCCTTGTATCATCATCTATACCTGTTTGAACCTCTCTAAAAAGTTTTCTTCCAGATGAAATAGTTCTTAAAACTTTATCATTATAAGAATCTATATTTTTTACATTTAATGAGCTCATTAACTTATATCTATTTTCCATTTCTCTAACTACCCACTTAAGAGCAAATACAGCTTTCTTTGGATCAGTAACTACAGGTGTTAAAAGATGAGGAATATCTTCATAAATACTCAATTCTAACATTTTAGGATCAATTAATATCAGCTTGCATTCATTAGGTTTAAATTTGTAAAGTATGCTTAATATCATTGTATTAATACCCACAGATTTTCCCGAACCAGTTGTTCCTGCTATTAGCAAATGTGGCATTCGCTCTAAATTTGCGAAAATACTTTTTCCAGAAATATCTTTTCCTAATGCAAGAGTAAGAGAATCATTTTCAGTTTCAAATTTGTCTTCTTGAATTAAATCGCCAAATAAAACACTATCTCTTTTAGTATTTGGTATTTCGATACCCAAGCTTGTCTTACCAGGTTGAGTTGAAATTCTAGCAGAAATAGAAGACATTGCTCTAGCAATATCATCAGACAAACCTATCACTTTACTAGATTTTATTCCTGCATTTGGAATAAATTCAAATAAAGTTACAATTGGTCCACTACTAAAACCAACTATTTTTCCTTCAACACCATATTCAGACAGAGTTTTCTCTAACTTAATAGCAGCATCAGTGTTTATTTTTTCTAATTCTCTGTTTTTATTATTTTTTAAATTTGATTTCGAAAGTAGGTTTTTAGGTGGAAGTGTAAAGCTAAAATTATCTAGCTCTAGTTGTTTATTAAGTTTTGGATTATTGTTTTTTTTGCCTAAATTAACATAATTTCTTTTCTTGATTGTTGGCTCACTTCTTAATGCTTTTTTTGTAATTTTTTTTCTAAAACTTATATATTTAAATAAACCAAATACAGAAAATATAAATTTAAAATATTTAAAAAATTTTAAGAATGAAAAAAATTTATTTATCCAAGAAAAATTTATTCTAAAAGATAAAAATATTAAAACCATACCAAATATTAAAAGTAATAAATTTATGATAAAATAAATAAAAATATTTTCTAGTAGATTTAAATTTATATTTGTAAATAAATCGAACAGGAACTGTGAAACTAAACCTGTTTTTAAAAAGGTTATATTAAATGATTTTATGGAAACATTAATAAGAATTATTCCTGCTAGGTTCGATAAAAATTTCAAAATTATAAACCTGCTAGTAATACCTAAAAGTAATTTACAACCTTCTAGTATTATAAAAAACACCAATAAATAACTTAGTGTTCCAATAAAAATTAATGAATAACTTGATAAATAAGCGCCGAAAAAACCTATAAGGTTTTCAATATTGCTGTCATTAATATTGTAATTAAATTGATTAAAACCCGGATCATTTGCAGAGTATGAGTAAAGACTGGCAAAATAAATTAGTCCAAATCCAAATAAAACTATTCCTACTAAAAATTTAACAATAAAATTTCTAATTGAACCATACTTGAACATATAGTTAGATTGTAATACATTTAGATTATGGTAATTCGAAGAAAATTATGAAAGAAATTCAATCAAACATCAATATAATAGGAGGAGGTCTTATAGGGGCTGTTACAGCATATTCACTTTCTAAACTTGGTAATAAAGTAGTAGTTTTAGAGCAAAATGCTAAATTTAATCACAAAAATATTTTAGACAAAAGAACTACAGCAATTTCAGAAGGTACGAAAAAATTTCTTGAAGAAATAAATATTTGGAATGAAATAGGTAATTACGCAGAACCAATAAAGAATATCCAGATAATAGACAGAAATCAATCAAACAAAATTTATTTTGACAACCAAAGAAGAAAATCCAACCTTGGATATATAGTAAAAAACGAGTTTATACTTAATTGTTTGTATAAAAAATTACAAAAACAAAAAAATGTAGAAATTTTTAATAATGTTTCCGTTAAAGATATTTTTTATAAAGGCGATAGTATCACAGCCAAGCAAAATAATTTCTATGTTAATGCAAATATTCTATTTGCATGTGATGGGAAAAATAGCCACATAAGAAAAATTTTTAAAACACCAATTTATAGAAAAGATTATAAAAAAAAAGCAATTGTAATTAATTTTTATCATTCAAAGAATCACAATAACACTGCTTACGAGTTCTTCTTTAAAAACGGACCTCTTGCAATACTACCAATGCAAAAAAATAAAAATAATTTTCAAAGTTCCATAGTTTGGACAAACAGTAATGAATTTATAAACTCTTTACTTTCTTTAGATGATAATAATATTATTTCCATTTTAAATGAAAAGATACAGGGAAGTGTAGGTGAAATAAAAAAAATAATCAGCAAACAAGCCTTTCCTTTAAAAGCTCATTTAAACTCTAAGTTTTATGAGAATAGAATTATTTATTTAGGAGATTCAGCCCACTCATTTCATCCAATTGCAGGACAAGGGTGGAATCTAGGCATGCAGGATGTAGAAAGTGTATATAATCTTGTTAAAAAATATAACTCTCTAGGTTTGGAATTAGGGGATGAAATATTTTGTAAAGAATTTCAGAAAGATAATTTTTTTAAAGCTTATAGACTCTATCAAATCACTGATAAAGTTGATAGTGTTTTTAAATTAGATAATACAATTTTTAATCATGCAAGGTTTGCAGCTATCAATTTAATTGAGAAAAGTAAAAAATTAAAAAATCAGATAAGTGATTTTGCGATGGGTGTTAATTAATAGTTTTACTATTATTATCTTCAGCGATCTCAAGATCTAAAATTGAATGAAGTTTTTTATAAAAATCACTTAAATTTTTTGTTTCCAAAAGAACTTGTTTTTCAATGTCGCTAAAAGGGGATATCATTGCTATAAACTTAATAATTTGATTAAAATCAATATTTTGAATTTCTTCTAAATTTAAGTTAATTTTTTTGACTTTAATATATACACTATACTTGTCTAAAAGATTATTTTTTTGTTTTTCATTTATAATGTTTTTATCTTCATCAAAATCCAACATTTCAGCTTCAACCAACCTAAACTTATATTTTTTTTCTAATTCTTTTTTAACTTTGAAACAATTAGTGCCCTGTAGACTAATTAAATATCGTCCATCTGTCGTTTCACTAAAACTATGAATTTTTCCAATACAACCAATATTATAAAGTTTATTTTTTTTATCAGATTGTATCATACCTATGCACCTTTCCTTTGAGAGAGCATAGTCCACCATCTCAAGATATCTCTTTTCAAATATATTCAGAGGCAAGCTTGTTCCCGGAAAAAGGACGGCACCGTTTAAAGGAAAGATAGGGATTTCCATGTTATGAAAACATTAATTGTGAAAGTTTCTTCCTATATTGAATAGTAACTTGATCAGTATTTCCAAGTACACCAAAAAATTCTACCATCTTATTTTTTATACTATCCTTGTTTTTTAGATAATTTTTTAGAAGCAAATCCATCCCATTTTCATATTCTTTCATTGAAAAATATTTATCTGATATTTCTAAAATTAAATCTATATTATCCGGTTCACTCTCAAGCTTATTAAGTAACTCATTTATATTTGGTCCGGATGAATTATTTTTCACAATTTCCATCTTCTTTAAAACTTGTTTAACCTCATCCTTTTCTTGAACATCTTTTTGTAATGAATTAATGAACACCTCAACTTCCTCAAATTGTTTAAGCTCGATCAAGCACTCTAAATAAAGACAAATACCTCTAATTTCATCTGAGTTTTTAGAAATAAATTCTATGAGTATATCTTTAGTTTCTTCAAATTTATTTTCAGCCATTGCATTTTTAATATCATTATAGAATTCAGTGAAATCTTCACTAATTCTGGACCCTAAGCATTTTTCAATAAATTCAATAATCTGACCTTCAGGAATAACACCCTGAAATGCATTAACAATTTGCTTATCTTTGAATGCATAAACCGTAGGAATTGATTGAATTCTTAATTGTGCAGCAATTTGTTGATTTTCATCAATATTAATTTTTACTAAGGTGATTTTATCTCCTGATTTTGATATTATTTTTTCTAAAATTGGTGTTAATTGTTTACAAGGACCACACCAAGGAGCCCAAAAATCAACAACAATTAATTTACTTTCACTTGCCTCAATAACCTGGTCATTAAACTCTTTTTCTGAAACATCGATAATATTTGAATTTTCACTCATAAAGATTTGACTATATTATAACTATCTAAAGAAAAAATATGAATTTTTTTATTATTTTCAAGCAGGAAGCTTATAAACTCTGAAGTCTTTATACTTATAGTTGTGGTATTAATTAAGGGGTGAAAGTTAATTATTTCACTGTTAAAAAGTTTTTCATCTAAGTAAAATTCAACAACATTGTCTTTGTCATTAAGAAGGGCAAATGGTGAGACTGATCCTGGCTTAATACCTAAAAATTGTTCTAAATATTCAGCATTAGCAAATGATAAATTCTTAGCATCGATAGATTTAGAAAATTGCTTTAAATCAACCTTTGCATTTTCATCACAACTAAAAAGAAAAAAATTATTTTTTTTATTTTTTAAAAATAAATTTTTTGTATGTGCACCTTTAATTTCACCTCTTAGATTTTCAGAATCTTCAACTGTAAATAAAGGATCATGATCATGAATTTGAAAATCTTTATTTTTTACACTAAGTAATTCAAATAAATCTGTCTTTGTAAGCATAAATAATATTATATTTATTAAGAAATAAGGTATTTAAATACAATTACAAAATTAAAAATGGGAAAAAAAGCAGTAGTTATAGGAAGTGGTTTTGGAGGTATTGCGATTAGTTTAAGATTAAAAAAATTAGGCTACGATACAACAATTATTGAAAAACTAGACGAACTTGGAGGAAGAGCAAGAGTTTTTGAAGTGAATGGGTTTAAACATGATGCTGGACCAACGGTCATAACAGCACCATTTCTTTTCGATGAATTATTTAGTTTATTTGGAAAAAAAAGAGAAGATTATTTGAATTTTGTTCCTCTTGAACCATGGTATAGATATTATTTTCATGATGGTAAGACTTTTGATTATTGTTCTACAGTTGAAAAAACAAACAGTGAGATAAGTAAATTTGATAAAAGGGATATAAAAGGATATTCAAATCTTTTAAATCAATCAAAAAAAATATTTGATGTGGGTTTTACAAAACTAGCTGACAAACCATTCATTTCTTTTTTTAAAATGTTAAGCGTTATTCCCAATTTAATTATCTTAAAAAGTTATTTCACAGTATCTCAACTTGTAAACAGTTATCTAAAAAACCCTTATCTTAGAAAAGCATTTTCAATTCACCCTCTTTTAGTCGGGGGTGATCCACATACAACAACATCTATTTACGCTTTGATTCATTATTTAGAGAGAAAATGGGGAGTATTTTTTTGTATGGGTGGAACTGGTAAAATCGTATCTGAGCTAAAAAAATTAATGATTGATTGTGGTATTAAAATTAAAACAAACACAGAGGCAAAAGAATTTATTGTTGAAAATAATAGGATATCAAAAATATTAACAAACAGTGAAGAAATTTCCAATATAGATTTAGTTGTTTGTAATGCTGATCCACCCATGGTTTACTCCAAACTTTTAAAAAAACAAAATTTAAGAAGACCTGTATTAAAAGAAAAAACCTTATTGTATTCAATGGGACTTTTTGTTCTTTTTTTTGGTACGAAAAAAAAATACCATAAAGTTGCCCATCATACTATTTGGATGACTGAAAGATTTAAATCTTTACTTCACGATATATTTAAAAATAAAATTTTATCTGATGATTTTTCCTTATATATTCACAGACCTACTGCAACAGACAAGTCATTTGCTCCAGAAGGCTGTGATAGCTTTTATGTTCTATGCCCAGTACCCAATTTACAAGGCAAAATTGATTGGGATGTTGAATCAGAAAATCTTAAAAATAAGATAGTTAAAGAATTATCACAAACAATTATGCCGGATTTAGAAAAGAGCATTACAGATGTTTTTTGGATGAATCCTAAAGATTTTAAAAATGATTATAATTCGATGCACGGAGCTGGCTTTTCTATAGCTCCAATCTTTACACAGTCAGCTTGGTTTAGGTATCACAACAAAGATAAAAAAATTAAAAATCTATATTTTTCAGCGGCAGGCTCTCATCCAGGTGCTGGAATACCAGGAGTTCTTTCATCAGCTAAAGTTGTTGAAAACATAATTAAAACTGAATTAAAATAATAATGCTTGATTTAAAGCTTAATTCATCAACTGATCTTAGAAAGGAAGGCAAAAGTTTTTATTGGGCAAGTTTTTTTTTACCAAAAAGTTACAAAAAAAATGCTGGAACTCTTTATTCAATTTGTAGATATTTTGATGATATTGCTGATAAATATAACGAAGATCAAACTATCTATCTCAAAAATTCAATAGAAGAAATAAGGACCAATAAAAATAACAAAGTAAATATTTTTTTGCAAAAAAATAAAATTAACAATTTAATTTTTATAGATTTATTAGAGGGATTAATCTTGGATCAAAAAAAAATAAGAATTCAAAACAAGGAAGAACTTATAAAATACTCTTATCATGTTGCTGGAACTGTTGGATTAATGATGTCTAAAATTATAGGAGTAAAACATGAAAAGGCAGCAAGATCTGCAATTGATTTAGGTATTGGAATGCAGCTAACAAATATAGCAAGAGATGTTTATGAAGATTCTAAAATGAAAAGAATATATTTACCTGCTAATTGGATACCCGATATATCATTAAAAAATTTAACTGATCTTCATAATAAAAGCTCAGAAAAAGATGAAAGAATATCAAATGCAATTCATGAAGTAATAGGCCTTTCAGATAAGTTTTATGAAAATGGTTTTGCTGGTTTAAAATATATCCCGCTATCTACAAGATTAGGCATATTCATTGCAGCTAATATTTATAGAGGTATTGGAATTAAGATAAAATCAAATAAAAAAAATTATTTAAGAGAAAGGGTATATCTAAACTTATTAGATAAATTTTTAATTACAGTTAAATCAATTTTACTTTTTATTTTTATCCCCTTTATGAAATATCAGTATAAAAAAATTAGAGATAATCTTCCAAATGAAAATTTATAAAGCTGCAATAATTGGTTTAGGCCCTAGTGGTTTAGCTGTAAATAAAATTCTTTACGGTGATAGCTATAACGAAATCATTGCATTTGAAAGTGAAGATATAAACAAAAGAGATAATATTTTTGGTTTTTGGTTAACAGATTGGATGAAGCCATTTGAAAAAATTATTGAAAAAAAATGGTACAAATGGACAATTGGTAACAAAAATACCGACGTAACACATACAAGTTTAGATAAACCTTATTGTGTCATTAGTTTTAAAACTTGGAAAAAATTTTGCTTAGAAACAAAAAATAAATTAGCAATCATAAACAAACAAGTTGTCCAATATTTTCCTGAACAAAATTATTTTAAAATAATCACTGATGATGACAAAATATATTACGCTGAAAATATATATGATTCACGATCTGCAAAAGAAAAAAAAGGTGAATTATTACAACATTTTTTTGGAATTAATATTACTGTGGCAGATAATACTTTTAATGAAGATAAATTAACCTTGATGCACTTTACGGAAGAAACTAATATTTTACATTTTATATACACACTACCATTTAGTCACAATAAAGCTCTTGTTGAATCAACAGTCTTTTCAAGAGAGGTTTTTCACAGCTCCTGGTATAGAGAAAAAATAAATGATTACTTAAGGAAAAATAATATTAATAATTTTAAAGAACAAAGCTCAGAAAAAGGAGTAATACCAATGTTTTTTGCAGGGGAGAAAAGATCAGTTAATTCTAATATTTTCAATATTGGAATTAGAGGAGGTGCGTGCAAGCCTTCTACTGGATATGCTTTTTCATTTCTTATAAAACAAATTCAATTGTTAAAAAACTCAAAGAACAACTATGTAAATATTCATAATTTTGTAGAAAGAAAAATGGATAAATTTTTTATTAATTATTTAAAAAATAACAAAGAGGATGGAAAGTCATTTATAAAACTCGCATCTAATCTAAACGGAAATGAATTCCAAAGTTTTATGATGGGTGAATCAAATTTTTTAACTAAGTTAAAAATTATAAACAGTATGCCCAAGCTTCCTTTTATAAAACAATTATTTAAATAATATGTTAGCCGATCTTACAATTTTAAATATTATTTCTTTTTTATTAATTTTTTTCGTTGGTCTTCCGCATGGTTCATTTGATGGTGCAGTTGCTTCTTTAGTAGGTTTTAGTAACAGAATTCAATTTCTACAATTTATATTTTACTACCTAATTTTATTTTTTCTAGTCATTTTATTTTGGTTATATTTTCCAATTATTGCGCTAACGATTTTTATTATAATGACTATTGCCCATTTTGGATTATGTGATTGGACAAATTTTAGAATAAATAAACATAAGTATTCTATAAGCTTTACTTATGGAATGACTATTATTTTTGGAATAATATTTTTCAACGAAGATCAATCTTTTTTGATATTTGAATATCTAACAAATAATAATATTTACTCAATCCAAAAATATTTTTTCATTCCATATTTTTTAACCTTATTATCTATAATATATTTTATTTATCTTTCCTTCTTCGAAAAGAAATTACGAAAAGGAATAATTGAGATTCTATTTCTTTTATTAATTTTTTATTTTTTTGATCCATTACTAAGTTTTGCAATATATTTTTGTTTTTTTCACACTTACAAACATTTAAAACATTTGATTAAAAATATTTATTTAAATTTAAAAAACAAATACTTTGTTATTTACTCCACAATAATTTTTACAGTAATTTCTTGGATTGGAGGTTTAGGAATTGTTTACTATTTAGTTCAGAATTTATCATTATATGAGTCGATATTAAAAGTAATTTTCATTGGACTTGCTGCTTTAACACTTCCTCACATGTTACTTGTTGATATTATCTATAGAAGAAGATTTAAATAAATCGTTTTCTCAAATATTGACTTATAAATTCAAAGTGGTAATTGGGTAATATAAGCGGGCGTAGCTCAGGGGTAGAGCGCAACCTTGCCAAGGTTGAAGTCGAGGGTTCGAATCCCTTCGCCCGCTCCAATAAATCCCACATTTTCTTATTCCATGAGCTTTTAAGAAGAAAAGAATTAATATAAAAAAATATTAAAATTTATATTATTGACTTGTTATTTTTAAAAACTTTATAGGAAGTAATACAGCTGTTGTTGATTTTTCAACTAAACCATATGTTTTACCAACGAAATTATCTATAGGATAAATAACACAATATGTAGCTCTTGAAATGACCTTGTTATTTAATAAATTAAATAAATTTGCTACTCCTTTTTCGTTTCCTTCAAAATCATCTATTATGAAGAGAGTATTATCATTAATTCTTTCTTTAAGTAATGTACAATCTTCAACTTCTAATCTTCCATCTACATGTATTAAATCAATATTTAAATCCACATCTAATTTTCTAAACATTTCTGTACTACTAGTTTTGTGGAACTGTTTAATTTTGGTTTTAGTTAAACTTGGAAACTTAATCTCATTAGAGTAATCACAACAAAAAATATCACAACTACATTCTGTTAAATTAAAATCTGCAGCTAAAGCCATACTAAATGTTGATTTTCCAATAAAAGAACCAACTTCTAAAACTATTTTTGGTTTAAAAAACAAAATTATAGAGAATAAAAGCCATGATGTGGTAGAAGAAATAGATCCTGTGTTATAAGAGCTTTGTACTCTTAATTTATCTAAAGAATCAATCTTTTCAAAGAATTTTGCTTGATATGGTTTTATTTTTAAGAAAGAATTATCTAAAATTTTTTTCCAAAAAATAGAGCTTAAATCAAAAGAATTAATATTTATTGTTTTAATTGGCATTAAAAAATCAGTTTATATATTAATTTCAATTTAATAATTTTCAACTATAATATTATCTAATGACAGTAGAGAAAAATAAGCAATCTAATAGTTTTATTTTCAAAATAGAAGATTTATATCAGTCTCAAAACTTTTATCTCAACCACTTATTTGATTACTATGGATCAGATAAGGGTACGTTAAGTGATGAAATAAAAAAACCATACCCCTGGCATGCTCATTCATACGGAACTTATTACTCTAAACTATTTGATCATTGCAGAGATAAAATAAAACTTGTTTTTGAATGTGGAATTGGAACTAACAACCCAAATTTAATTTCTTCAATGAATATTAACGGAAAGCCAGGTGCCAGCTTGAGGGCTTGGAGAGACTATTTTAAAAATGCAAATATTTATGGAGCAGATATCGATAAGAATATTTTGTTTGCTGAAAATAGAATAAAAACTTTTTTTTTAGATCAAGCTGATAAAAATTCTGTAAATAAGATGTGGTCTGATTTAAATAAAAAAAATTTTGATCTTATAGTGGACGATGGTTTACATACATACGAAGCTGCAATTATTCTATTTGAAAATTCTATAGAAATGCTAAGTGAAAATGGAATCTATATAATTGAGGACGCCCAAGATAAAGATCTACTTAAATTTAAAAAATATTTTGATGAAAAACTATCTAACTATAATTATAACATACTTGTTCTTAAAAAAGCCAGAAATGCTAAATCTAATAACAATTTAATTGAAATAAGAAAAATCTTTAAATAAAATTTATTTTAATAAGCTCTTTAATAAAATAAATAAGTATTAAAAAATGTTAAATAATAAAAAAATAAATTTTGTTTTTTTTTATATTAAAAAGAATGAAAAAGGCACAACTTCTGAAAATATTTTACACACCCAGAGTGAAGAAGATGTTTCATATTTTATTTCTTCAATAAAAAAAAATCACCCAGATGCAAATATAGTACAGTGTACTGATTTAAAAACACCAAAAGTTGATGGAACAAATATGATCTTGCGAGAAAATATAGATCAAACTAAAATAATGGAAGCAAGAATATTTCTATATTCGAAATTAAATTTTAATACACTATCCGTTTTTTTAGACACTGACATGTTGTTACTTCGAAAGATACCATTTGAGCTATTTATTGAAAAAGCGAATGTTTTTTTGCTAAAAAGATCATTTAATTTAGATGGTGAGCCACCACAAAAATTTAGAGGCCAATACTATGATGAACATTCAAATGGAACACTAGGAAAACTTTATCCATACATTGGTTGTTTTGTAATAGTTAACAAAAAAAACTTCTGGAAAGATTGCTATAATATTTATAAAAAATATGGTAACAATTATAAGTTTTGGTTTGGAGATCAGAAAGTTCTAAGTGAAATTGTAAGTAGTAAAAGCTATAAATTTGCCTTCTTAAATGAATCTGATTTTGCATGTCCGCCAGCTTATACAATAGAAGAAAAACCACCGCACATAATCCATTTCAAGGGAAAAAATTATAAAAGTTTAATTAAAAAATATTACGACCATATCTATGGAAATTAATACAAGTTTAATTAAAGGAATAGATAATTAATTATTGAAATACACATATTGATTAATTTGAGGGTATTTAGCTTTAAATTCTAAAAAAATTTTTTCCCACTCTTCCTGAGTTTTTAGACACAAATGAATATTACTGCCATCATCAAAAAATTTTGTAGCTGGTATAGTTGCAATAACTACAAATATAAATTTATTCGATAATTTGAACAAATTATCTATAAACTGCAACACGTCACTTTCCGGAATATGCTCTACAACATCTGTACAAATTAAACCATCAAATTTTCTTATTGGATAAACTGAGAACTCTTTGACCCCTGGATCATATAAATAAACATCTTCTAATTTCCAACAATCTAGTAAGTTACGATACTCTTGATCGTTAATTTTAAATTTATTTTTATATAAAAACGCCTTTCCGCAGCCAAAATCCAATAAAGAATTACAATTATTAATATCAATAATTTCTTTAATTTTTAAAATCCACCTAGTCAGTGAATAACCTAGAAAAGTATTTTCACCGGAGGTGGTTTTATTGTCTTTTTTAATCCCATTTTTGTGAAATAACTTATACTTTTCAATAACTTCATAATAATATTCAGAATATTTGTTCATGATTCTTTACTTTAATATACCAAATTTATTATAGATATAAAATTAATTAATAAATATTAAATATTATGACTTTTAATCCTGTTGCCGCTTTAAATGTTATTGAGTGTAGAAATATTATTACACTCAATGATCCAAAAGCTGTTGATTTAGGTTCTCAAACTGCCTCAATAAACAATATTTTTGTTAAAAATTTATTGGATAACAATAAAACGATAAACAGTATTCAAAAAAAAAAATTAGACAATTTATTAAGTTCTAAAACCTTTACTACAGAAGATTATTTTAAATCAGTTGGTTTCAAAGAATATAATTCTATTGATATTAATGGTGCATACAATAGCTTGCGGTTTGATCTTAACAAAAATATTTTAGAAACATATAATTATAATCACAAATATGATCTTGTTATAAATAACGGGACAGGAGAACATGTTTTTAACCAATATGCATTATTTTTAAATTTTCATAATTTAACAAAATTAAATGGGATAATGTTAAACATACTTCCTTTTATAGATTGGATAAATCATGGTTTTTATAATTTCAATCCTATTTTTTTTGCTGATTTAGCAGCGTCAAATAATTATGAAATTATTAAAATTTCTTTAGCAAATAGAGATGGTGCTGAGCTAAAACTGAACGATGAAAATCTCTCAATATTATTTGAACAGATTAAACCCAATAGAAATGATTCTAAATTTAAAAAAATGATTGATATTGCGAAAACTAAATTAGGTAAAAATATACTTCTTGTTGTAATAACTCGTAAACTATCTGACAATATATTTAAAATACCCCTACAAGGAAAATATTTAAGTGATGTATCAAATTTTAAAACAGATTATAATTCACAGGCAAGTGGAAGTGCAATGGCAGCAAATCAAATTGCTGATAACAACAAAAGAAATAATTAAGTTATTACTTTTCTAAAAAATTTCTGTAATTAAATAATTCAAAATTAAATTCACCAATAATATTTATATATTTTCTATAAAAATTTGTTTTACTTCTTTTTGTTACTCCATGAATAGAATATGGAGAGTTTAAAAACATTACTAATCTATTTTGTTTATATTCTATCTCCTCAATGAGATTTACATTTTCTTCTCTGACTCTAGATTTTCCATAAAAACTTGGCTTACCTTTAAAATCATAAGTGGTAAGGTTTCCACCTCTTGAATCGTCATCTACATCTTTCATATACAAAAGAGCAGCATAAAATTCTACAGGATTATCTAAATGTGGTTCGATAACTGATGTATCTCCACTTGTGGGTGTATTTATTACAAACTGACAATCTAAGTTAAAATGATTATTTTTTTCAAACCTTACTCCAATATTATCTTTTGTAAACAATCTTTCTTTTTCAACTTTATAAATTTTTTTTATTGAGTCACCAAAAATATCATAAAACTCTTCAAGAAAATTATAACTAGTGTGAAATTTTATAAACTCCTTCCACTCATCTGGTATTTCTTTATCTCCAAGACTATTCAATGCATTATATCTATAAGCAAAATTCTCCTTGTATTCATCATTACCAATTATTTTTTCAGGTTTTGGAAAACTCTCGCTTAACTTTTTATAAATATCTTTAGGCAAAGCATCGTCAATAATTAAGTAGGGAAATTTATCAAATCTAAATTTGATATTTTCTTTATTTTGCAGAACGCTGAACATAATAAATAATTTATTTTAATATGAAAATAACAGAAAAAATTATAATTATAAATATTTAATTATCTTATACTTTTTAATGGAAAAACCTATTGTTATTTATACAGATCACAGTATCAACAGAACTCTGTGCTACAGCTTTGCAAAAGGATCAGATTCACTTTTATGTCATGTAAATAATTTTAAAGATTTTAATAAAACAATTGCCACATATGGTGTTCTTAGAGGCACTCTTGAGGTTATCAGGAAAGCTAGAAATTATTATTATATGGATCATGGTTATTTCAATCAATCAAAAAGATCTTTTGAGAATAATCGTACTAATGTAATTAACTTAGATGGATATTTCAGAATAGTTTATAATAATTTAATTCATGATGGTGTAGGTAAATTTCCAGACGATAGATTAAAAAAGCTTAACCTTGAAATACTTGAACAAAAGAAAAACGGAAGTTATATTATTTTGTCTGAACCTTCGGATGCAATGAAAAATGTTTACAACGTTCCCACTTGGACAGAAGATACAATTAAACTAGTAAAAAAATATACAGATAGAAAAATTATTTTGCATAATAAATTTTCTAAAGATCCTTTAAAAATTTTATTAAAAGATGCATGGGCTTTTATTAGTTTACAATCTACAGCAGGTTTTATGGCAATGTTAAACGGTGTTCCTTCATATTTTACTGATCCATCACTTAAAAACATAAGTAAAATTAAAGATATTGAACGCCCTGTAATTGACTACAATATATTTAATAGCTTAGCCTATGGTCAATGGACACTAAAAGAAATGGAAACTGGTGAGGCTTGGGAAACTATTTCTAAGAATAAAGTTTAAGAAAATTGGCTAATTTGATTTAACTTGAATTGTAATATTAAAGCTTATTACAATTCTTTCTTCATTGGAAAGATTCTCATTTACTGAATGATCAAGGTAGCTTGGAAATAATACTAAAGCTCCTTCTTTAGGACTTATTCCATTTACTTGAGCATTAAGTAAGTTAGGATTCACTGCTTTCGGATATGTATAAACAGGTGCTGGTCTTGGATCATAAAAAACAATATCTCCTGAGTTTTGTGGTGCACGAACATAATATGCTCCACTTATTGTGCAATTACTATGTTGGTGCCTATGATTTGCAGCACCTCCTGTATTTATTATTGCCCACATATTATTTATATTAATTGATTGTTTTTGTTTTTCCCAATTCATATCAGTGATAACTTGTTCAATAGCTGGCAATATAAATTTTATAAAATTTTTAGGTTCATTTTCTTGCATATCAAAGTCTTTTGAATGCCAGCCTTTAATATTACTTTTACTAATTCCCTGTTGATCGTTTGATCGAGTAATTTTAATAAATTTATACATTTGTTCATTAATTGACTGATAATCATCTAATTGTAGTGTCCAAACAGGTGTGGGAAAAAAAAGATTTGGCTTGTTCATAATCTCTATCTATATCAATTTATTCTTTCAGTAAACTAGTCTAAATGAATTTACCAAATAATTAATTTTTTAACTCTTTTTTGAACTAATATATTTTTTTACTAAATCTAATGTTTTAGCTATTCTCCATTGGTAGAAATTAAAATTTTTCCTACCAGAAATTATTTTGGGATTATTCTTAATTAAGATCTTTATGTAATCTGAAGTTTTATTTTTATCACTCAATGTTTGAAGAGCCTATTTTTGGTAAAATACAATGAAATTTTATTTTCTATAGAAAAAGAAATTATTTTTTTATCATTTATTGAACCCTTCGGCTGCGCTACAACATTGCAACCTTTTTTATTAAGTAATTTTATACTATCTGTGAACGGGAAAAAACCATCAGAAGCACAAACAAATTGTTTTTTGTTAAAATATTTATTCATATTTTTTATTGCAAAATTAAGTGCATCAAATCTGTTTGTTTGACCGTGACCCAGACCAACAGTTTGTTTATTTCTTGATAATACTACAGCGTTTGATTTTAAGTGCTTAGCCACTTTGAGTGAAAATATTAAATCATCAATTGATTTTGACGATGCTTTTTTAGTTGAAGATAAATTAAGAAATTTTTTATTAATAGGTGTCAAATCTTTAGTTTGATACAGATCACCAAAAAGAGTAGATTTGTATTCAATATTTTGTTTTCTAATTTTTGGTATTTTTAACAAAATTAATTTTTTCTTTTGATTTAAAATATTTAATGCGTTTTTATCAAAACTAGGTGCAACAACCATTTCATAAAAATTTTTATGTATTTTTTTTGCCAGTTTTAAACCTACTTTTCTATTTAAAAAAATTAATCCCCCAAAAGCACTTTTAGGGTCACTTTTATACGATTTAATAAAAGCACTTGTAATATTATTAGAAGAAGCAACACCACAAGGATTTGTATGTTTAATAATTATTGATGTAGGTTCACTAAACTCTGCTAAGCATTTTAGACCGCTATCAAGATCAATTAAATTATTATAACTTATAATTTTGCCACTTAGTTGAAAATTAAATATAGAACTTTTTTGACTGTTAATTAAGTATGCTTTTTGATTTGGATTCTCACCATATCTTAGTATAATTTTTTTAATTTTTGCTTTCATCTAACCAATCAGAAATTATTTTATCGTAATTAGAAGTACCTTTATAAATTTTACAAGCCATTTTTTTTCTAAAAGAAAGGTCGGTCACTCCATTATTTTTTTTTAAATTACTAACAAGTTTCTTATAATCCTTAACATCCATAATTGGAGTAATATATCTAAAGTTTTTACCAGATGCTCTCAGTAAACTTGGACCACCAATATCGATCATTTCAATTTTACTATTAATATCTTTTCTTTTTAAATATTTATGAAAAGGATACAAATTTACGATAACAATATCAATTTCAGGAATTTTTAATGATAGAAATTGTTTTTTATGAAATTCATTTTCTCGGTCATAAAGAAGAGAGCTATATATTAATGGATTTATTGTTTTAACTCTTCCATCAAACATTTCTTTATATTTAGTTATTTTAGAAACATCCTTACATTTAAAACCCATACCCCTTATTTTGCTGCCTGTTGACCCCGTTGAAATAAATTTATAATTATATTTACCTAGATTAGAACAAAGATATCGTAAATTTTTTTTGTCAAATACTGATATTAGAGCATATTTCTGTTTTAAATTTTTTGTAATGACCATTTTCTTATGATTTTCTTATCAGATAATATACCTTTTATAACAATTTGTTTCGTTGGTTTAGTTTTATTATTATCAACAATTATACTGTCTTCTACAATTAATTCCATATCACTTTTAAACAGCCAAATATTATTTAAATTTGTTTTTAAAATTATATTTTTTTTACTATTTGTAAAATTAAATACCATTCCCTCTGCTAAGTGAAACCTAATATGGTAAACTAATCTGTCAGCTGTATTTTTATAAGAAATAAGACTGTCCTCGCCTTCCAATTTATCAAGATCTTTATTTATGATTAATTTCCTTTTAATTATTTTATTAAATTTGTTTAAATATCCATTGTGTGAACCTTCAAATATTTCTTCTCGTTTATTGGCTTCTCTTCTAAAGACCACTGATTGAGGAAACTTTATGTGTGGATTAGCTTCCTTTATCTCACTTATATTTGTATTTTGTAAAATAATAGTAGAATGAGCTGCACTATATCTTAGGTATTCAGGATTTTTACCAAAATTTTCAGATGCACCACAGTTCGTAAATATTTTTTCACCAAAACCACTTAACTCGAGAGATAAAGTCCCTGCACTTAAGTTAGAACTTATCATATCTTTGTTAGGCTGAACGACATCAAAAAAAAGTTTTTTGTTTTTGTCTGAATAAAAAGCAATTCCATTATCCACATTTGAAAAAATTCTTTTTTTTAAAAAATTTTCTTTATTTAAAGAATTAAAAATTTCTTTTGTGTAAATATTATTTGAGCCATTAAATAAAGGAATGGACCCATCTTTATGAAAATATTCATTTAGAATAGATGTCATTTTCAATATTAATTCATCAAATATGTTTGCTTCTTTATTTTGAAAAAAAAGAAAGATACTTTTAATTTCAATCAAGTTATTTATAAATTTTGAATGCTCCAGCACATTGTAACTTTTATGCATTCCTAATTTATCAATTTGATTATCAGCAACAAATTTTACATAACCTATATTTTTATTGTTTATTTTTTTAATTATAAAACATGACAACATATAACCAACAATATCAAATGAAGTTATTTGTGGAATTTTTTTGTTATTAAAATCAAATAAGACTCTTTGAATATGAAAATAAATTATTGAATCCAATTTTTTTTTATTTTTTGTACTGGATGATGAATTTATATATTCATAATTATATAAAAGATTAATAAGCCTCTTTGATGGTAAATCCTTACTCCAAGGAAAGCCCAACTTATTTTTATTAATTTGAAACCACCCAAAAATAGACTCTTTTGATAAATCTATACCAATTTTTCCTCCTAACTTATTTGAAAAGTTTAAAAAGTCAAAGTTATGTATATTTTTACTATTATTTTTGTAAAAATTTTTTTTAAAAATAAATGATTTTACTTGATTGTAATTAGTAAAATCAAGTTTTCTAAAATTTAGATCCTTATACGAGAAATTTTTATTTGATTTAAATTTTAAAATTATAAAAATAAAAAATAATTTTTTAATTAATAAAATCATTTTATCTTTTTAAGATTTGCAGCAAAATATCCATCTATATTATTATTCAATATTTTATCTGGGATTGTAATCATTAGATTGTTTTTTACTAGTTTTGAAAATCTGTGATTTTCTTCTGTTAATATAAAGTTATCAATTAAAAAATTATCATTATTTTTAAGAAATTTATTAATCTGATCAAAAGTCTCATTTTTTATAAAAGAGCAAGTCATATAAAGTATATTACCGCCTACATTTAATAAATGAGAGGCCTTTTCTAGCATATTTTGCTGTAAGTTATTAAGTCTATCAAAATCAGGCATTTTACTTTTAAAAAATATTTCAGGATTTTTTCTTATCGTTCCAATTGCCGAACAAGGAGCATCAATTATAATAAAATCGAACTTTTCATTTTTATCGAATTTTATAAAATCTCTATTTAATATTCTTGGTTTAAATTTAAGACGATTCAAATTAGATTTTAGAACTTGTATTCTTCCTTTACTCTTATCATTAAGTGTGACTTCTAAGTTTTTGGACAAAAGCTGGAACGATTTTCCTCCAGGAGCAGCGCAAGCATCTAACAACTTTAAGTTTTGATTTTTAAATATAATATTATTTATTGGAAAGAAGGAGGAGAAATCTTGTACCCACCAATCACCTTTTACAAATGATTTTATACTTTCTATTTCCTTATTATTTATCAGAAAACCTGATGTGCTACTTGTTCTTATTATATCCTCTTCAAATTTATTTAATTTTTCCTTGTTTTTAAAAACTATATGAACATTTGGCTCTTTGCAAAAATTTTCAACAAATCGTTTTTTTTCATTTATTGTTAAAGACCTTGTGCTTTCTTTAAACCATTCTGGTAAATCGTTATAATTAATTTTAATATCTTTTAATTTTTTTTTATTTCTAGCTATCGCTTTTAAACTGGCATTTATAAGTGCTGGATAAAGTTTAAGTTTTTTGGAAATTTCGACAGAACAGTTTATAACAGCATATTCTTTAAAGTTTAAAAATACAATTTGAGTTATTGCACTGATTAATAAAATTTTTTCATGATCTCTTAATTTTTTCTTTATATATATTTTTAATATTTTTAAGCTATGTAAGTGAAGCCTCATAGAATTTAAGGTTACATTAAAAATAAAAGATACATCTTCTTTTTTATGTTTATCAACCATCTTTTTTATAGATGTATTCTCTAATGTTTTGTTAAATTTATAGATTGAAAATAAAATATTATGAATATCAAATCTTACTTTTTCACCTTTAATCATGATTTTAAATAATCTATTATTTATTTAAATTAATTATATAATAAATATCAAAAATAAAATATATTGAGTTATGCGTGGTAATCTTGAAACAATTGTTGGTGCAATGTTTGCGGGTAAAACAAGTGAATTATTAAAAAGAATACTTTGGGCCAAACATCAAGACAAAAAAATTGTAGTAATTAAACCAAGTTTAGATGACAGATACTCAAATGAAAAAATCATTACTCATAATGATTTGAGTCATGAATGTTATGCAATGAATGATTGGTCTTCGACTTTAAAAAAATTTACTTTTGAAAAAAGTGAAGTTGATATGGTATTTTTAGATGAAATTCAGTTTATGGATACAAAGCATACACTAGATAATGTTGAAATTATTTTGAGTAAAGGAATAGATGTTGTTTGTGCGGGCCTAGATCAAGACTCAAGAGGGAAGCCCTGGGAAACATCTTCAATGCTTCTAGGCTTATCTGATAAAATTGTAAAAATTTACGGTTTTTGCAATGTTTGTGGTCTTGAGGCAACAAAAACCTATAGAAAAACAGAAGGTGGTGATAGAACACAAGTGGGTGCTGCAAATATTTATGAGCCTCGATGTTTAAAGCATTGGGAGCCAAGATAGTTTGTTTTTATTTATTTTGTCTGTCTTGAATTAAATTATCTACAACTGATGGATCTGCTAATGTTGAAGTATCTCCTAAATTTTCAAAATCATTTGAGGCAATTTTTCTTAAAATTCTTCTCATAATTTTTCCAGATCTTGTCTTTGGTAGTCCAGCGGTAATATGTATAAAGTCTGGAGTAGCAATAGGACCAATTTTTTCTCTAATAGTTCTTTTTAAATCCAATACTAGATCATCTGAAGAATCAACACCAACTTTGAGAGATACATAACAATATAAGCCATTACCTTTAACATCATGAGGATACCCCACTACTGCAGCTTCAGAAACATCCTTATGAGATACAAAAGCACTTTCTATTTCAGCAGTGCCTAAATTATGCCCAGATACAATTATTACATCATCTACTCTGCCTGTAATCCAATAATAACCATCTTTATCTCTCTTACATCCATCACCTGTAAAATATTTACCATTAAATTGTGAAAAATAAGTATCAATAAATCTTTTATGATCTCCGTAAACGGTTCTCATTTGACCTGGCCATGATCGTTTCATACATAACATACCTTCACATTCACCTTCTAGTTCATTTCCCTGTTTATCAACTATGCAAGGTTCAATCCCAAAAAAAGGTTTTGAAGCAGAACCAGGCTTCAATTTTATTGCACCAGTTTGAGGTGAAATTAAAATTCCCCCTGTTTCTGTTTGCCACCAAGTATCAACAATTGGACACTTTGAATTACCTGGTACTTCATAGTACCACTTCCAAGCTTCTGGATTTATTGGTTCGCCGACTGTACCTAAAAGTTTTAATGATGATCTGTTAGTTTTTGTTACAAAACTATCACCTTCTCTCATTAAAGCTCTAATAGCAGTAGGAGCCGTGTAAAATATGTTTACTTCATGTTTATCAACTATTTGCCAGAATCTAGAGAAGTCAGGGTAATTAGGAACACCTTCAAACATTAAAGTTGTAGCACCATTAGCAAGAGGGCCATAAATTATATAACTGTGACCAGTAATCCAACCTATGTCTGCAGTGCACCAGTATATATCTCCATCATTGTAATTAAAGATATATTCATGTGTCATTGAAGCATAAACTATATAACCACCCGTTGTATGCATTACGCCTTTAGGCTTACCAGTTGACCCAGAGGTATATAAAATGAATAAAGGATCCTCAGCGTTTAGGACTTCTGGTTCACAAAAACTATCAACATCTTTTAAAATATCATCATAAAAAATATCTCTATCTTTTTTTAGCTCTATCTCCTTATTTGTTCTTTTAACAACTAAACATTTTTTAACATCCGAACATGTTTCTAGTGCCTTATCCGTAGTTAATTTCAAAGGAATAGTTTTTCCACCTCTAACTCCTTCATCTGCTGTTACTACATATTCTGATTTACAATCTTTTATTCTGCCTGCTATTGACTCTGCAGAAAAACCTCCAAATATTATTGAGTGAACTGCTCCAATTCTTGCGCAGGCTAACATAATGTAGGCTAACTCAGGTATCATTGTTAAGTATATTGTTACTCGATCACCTTTTTTTACTCCAATTTTTTTTAGTACATTTGCTGCTTTCGATACATTTATTAGAAGGTCTCTGTAGGTTATTTTTTTTGTTGCATTTGGATCGTCACCCTCCCAAATTATAGCAACTTTATCAGGATTATTTTCAGCATGCCTATCTATACAATTATAAGATACATTAAGATTGCCGTCTTCAAACCATTTAATGCTAACATCATCTTTAGAATATTTTATATCTTTTATTTTTGTAAATTTTTTAATCCAATCGACCCTTTGTGCTTGATCTGCCCAAAATTTATCATTGTTTTGAATAGAATTATCATACATTGAAGAATATTTATCTTCATTAACCTTTGCATGTTCAAGCCATTCCTTTTTAATTTCCATAATACGAGACTAATTCTAATTTATTTAAATATCAACAGATAATTATTTTTTTAAGCTAATTTGACATTTTAATTATTGTTTGCCATTCAGTTTTTTTTAAAGGCATTACGGAGAGTCTACTTTGTTTGACAAGTGCAATATTTTTTAACTTACTGTTTTCTTTTATCTGATCAAGAGATACTGGGTTTTTTAGTTTTTTTGTTGCCTTAACATCAACTACAACAAAACGGCCTGTTTTATCTGTAGGATCTGAATAATATTCTTTTACTACTTTAACAATACCAACAATACTTCTTTCTGTGACTGAATGATAAAAAAAACATAAATCATTTTTTTTCATCTCTTTCAAATTATTTCTAGCTTGATAATTTCGGACTCCATCCCACATTGATGCACCCTCCTTGACTTGGTTATCCCAAGACCATGCATCAGGTTCAGATTTCAATAACCAGTATTTCATTTTAATATTTCTTTAGTTTAAATTATTTACAAGATTAAATTTATAATACACTTCTTACTCTTAATCTAGGTATTGGTTTAAAAAATAAATCATTTCTATCTTTTTTGTAAAATTTCATACATGCCCATGCAATCATAGCAGCATTATCAATCATCATTTCCTTTAGCGGATAGTATATCTCAATATTTTTGTTAATAAAAAAATTTTCTAATTTTTTTTTTATATACTTATTATTAGATACACCTCCTACAACTGAAAGTGATTTAACATTTACTTTATATAATTTTAGTCTTTCTAATCCTCTTTCAAGTTTTTCTATTAGTAGATCTGAAATATTTTTTTGAAAAGATGCAGATAAATCTTGAATAAATTTTTTATCAATTTTATTTTTTTTTGTTAAAATATTTATATGTGTTTTAATCCCAGAAAATGAAAAGTTGAAATTTTTTTCCTTTACTAAAGGTTTTGGTAAAATGAATCTATTTTCATTTCCTTTCACTGCCTCTCTTTCAATGTCAGCACCACCCGGATATGATAGTCCTATTAATTTTGCAGTTTTATCAAAAGCTTCTCCAATTGCATCATCAACACTTTGCCCTAATAGTTCAACATTGCGCTCATCCTTCATAAGGTATACTTGAGTATGCCCTCCTGTTAAAAGTAAGACCACACTTGGGAATTTAATATCATTATTAAAACTTGTCGAAAGGATATGGCCTTCAAGATGATTGATTGGAATGAATGGTTTTTGAAAAGAAATCGCTAAAGATTTTGTAAAAGTTGATCCAACCAATAAACTTCCTATAAGCCCTGGTCCACAAGTAGCTGAAAACACATCTATTTCATTTGGATCTATATTTTTTCTAGAAAACAATTCGTTAGTCATAATTTGAATTTTTTCTAAATGTGACCTGGAAGCTAACTCTGGAACAACACCTCCATGTATTTTATGAATTTCCTGAGAAAAAGTAATATGTTCTATAATAGAGCTGTTGTCCATTAGGCATATTGATGTTTCGTCGCACGAAGTTTCTGCAGCAAATACAAGCATATTTTTTTTGGTATAGTATTTTACACTGTTAAACAACAAACTAATAATGCTAAAAAAAGGGAATGAAAAAAGTTTTTGATAGTTTTTATGTTTTTTCTAAATTTTCTTTAAGTTTTATTCTTTTATTATGTGTTTTTTTCTTAATTTATCTTCTCTATACGAATTATCAAAATGAAGATGAAGTATCAAAACTTCAGATTAAACTCGAAAATGAACTTAGGGAAAGTATTAATGAAAATTCTAAATTTATAAATAATATATCTAAAGAAATATTAGAAACAAAAACAGCCTTAACAAATATAGAAAAACTTATTAAAGAAAATTCAAATAAAGAATCAAAAGGTGATTTGACGTCAATCAATGAAAGTATAGAATTATTAAACAAGAATTTCAATTCTCTTAGTTATGAGATTTCCTCTATTAAAAATAAAAATATTAAAGATCTGTCTAATAATAATCCTGAACTAGTAAATCAATCTATCAATGAAGTAGTTGAGTTAATAAAAATTAAATATGAAAACAACATGGATTTTGATAGGGAACTCAAATACCTTGAAACAATTTTACAAAATAATAAAAACCCTATTTTGGAAAAATTATCAATTCTAAAAAGAAATAAATACAAAGGCCATTCATTTTTAGAAGATCAATTTAATGAAGAAGTTAATTTATATTTGAAGAATATTGTGAATAATAACAATAGTTTTTTTAATAAAATTTTTTTACCTTACATAAATCTTTCACCATCTTCAGAAAATATTATTTCAGATGAAAAAATTTTAATATTAGAGGAAACTAAATTTTTTATAAAAAATAGGAACATAACTAAAGCTTATAACACTATCAGTAAGATAGAGAATTATAATGTTTTTTTTAAACTATCATTGAATGAAATGAAAAACTATAATACTTTTATAACAGAAATATCAAAATTAAATAATGTATAGACTATCAGTTTTTGTATTGCAGTTTCTGATATTAATAATAGCACTCACTTTTATTTTTACCAATCCATTTATTATATCCTTAGATATAGGAAATTTAAAATATTCTTTTTCTTCAAATTTACTTTCTGTTGTTTTTATATCTTTTATTTTTCTATTATATTTGGTGTTTTATTTATTTTTCCGATCAAGACTTTCACTCGGTAAATATTTATTAAAAAATAAATATAATAAAATTGAAAGAGGTTACTTACACTTTGTCGATGCAATGATAGCTGTTGCAAACAAAGATAACAAGACAGCCTTAAAATCACATAAAAAAATGGTTAGTTATCTTAAAGATGATCCATCATTATCTCTGTTACTAAAGGCTGAAGTTTTAAAGATTGAAAAAAAATTTCCAGAATTAAACAATGTTTATGAAGATATGATTAAATCAAAAAAAACTGAAACACTTGGATATAGAGGTTTAATGGAACAAAATTTAAGAAATCAAGATTATCATCATGCCTTCTTATATGGAGAAAAATTATTTTCAATTAATCCAAATATTGAAAAACTTTATGATACACTGATATTTATTGCCGCAAAAACAAAAAACTGGAATCAAATAGTTTTATTATCAGATAAAGCTTTTTCGCATAAAATAATAAGTAAAAATGATTTAAATGAAAATAAATCAGTAGGATTTTATGAAATAGCTAAAATAAAATATGATAGTGATATTAAGGATTCATTAAAAAATATTTTGAAAGCATTAGATTTGAAAAAAAATTTTCCTCCATACGTAAAGCTTCATCTAGAAATTATTGCTGGTTTAAATGATAAAAGAAACCTTAAAAAATTAATCAAGAAATATTGGATTTTAAATCCAAGCTCTCTGCTTCGTTCTATCATAATAAAAATACTTAATGATAATGATCTTTCAGAAATAAAATTTATAAATGAAATAATTAACAATAATGCTAGGGAAGAAGAAAGCAAAAAACTTTTAATTTATTTTGCTATAAAAAATTCAAACTGGGAAGTTGCTAGAAAAAATATATCAGGTATGATCGGAGTTAATCCATCAAAAGAAATTTGTTATTTTATGTCTGATATAGAACTCGGAGAAAACAATGATAAACAGAAAAGTGATGCTTGGATCATGAGAGCTGAAAATGCTAGTATTGAAGATACGTGGATTTGTAGAATTTCGAATCAAACTCAAGATGAATGGAGCACTTTATCTAATTCTGGAAATTATAATTCTCTTGTTTGGACAACTCATAAAATGCTAAGACAAAATAATAATTAATATGAAACTACATTTCTTTATAGGATATGATTCTAAAGAAGATATTGCTTACAGAGTTTGTAAACATTCACTTTTAAAACGTTCTAGTATTGATGTGAGCGTTGTTTCTTTAAAACTAGACGAACTTATAGCTAAAAATTTATATACTAGAAATGTTGATCCGCTAGCTTCTACACAATTTACTTATTCAAGATTTTTAGTACCCAAACTCATGAATTATCAAGGATGGGCAGTATTTTGTGATTGTGATTTTATTTTTTTAGGCGATGTTGCAAACTTATTAAACAATCTAGATGAAACTAAAGCAGCTTATTGTGTTCAACATGACTACACACCTAAAGAAAAACATAAGATGGATGGACAAAAACAAACTATTTACCCGAGAAAAAATTGGTCTAGTTTTATTTTATACAATTGCTCTCATCCAAGTACAAAGAACCTTACGGTTGAAAAAGTAAATAATGAAACTGGAGCATATCTCCATCAATTTAAATGGTGCAAAGATGATGAAATTGGTTCTTTAGATGAAAGATGGAATTGGTTAGAGGGTTGGACCTCAGGTCATAACAATAAAAAACCTTATGCAGTTCATTATACACGAGGTGGACCATGGTTTTCTGAATGGCAAGATGTTGAATTTGCAAATGAATGGCTAATGGAAAGAGATGAATATCTTTCTAAAAAGTTTATTTCAAATACCTAAAATATTATTGAAAAATTTTGAATTTTTTAAAAAGTTTTTTTTATCAATTAAACTAACAGAATTATACCAAGGCGTATTATCTGTTTTTTGATTCCAATAATGAAAAACAGCAAAATTTTCTGGCTTAATTAAAATTGTTTTCACACCCAATGCTCCAG
>CACNCX010000005.1 GCA_902619045.1 uncultured Alphaproteobacteria bacterium
ATAAATTTATTTTATCATCATCTAGATCATTTGATAAAAGACATTTAATTGATAATTGGAAAATATCCAAGAAATCATTATTATAATAAAGAATAGTGGTTCCAGGTGATCCATAAGATAATTCAAAGTAAAAATTTATTTCTTCATTAGATATTTCATCAATATAATTTTTAATGATATTAGTAAAATTAGTTAAATTATGAGTATTAAATTTAATTTTTAAACATCTTGATCTAATTGTTGGCAGAAGTAATGAAATCTGGTTTGATATTAAAAAAATATAGGTATTGTCTTTGGGTTCTTCTAGAATCTTGAGCATACTATTTGCAGAACTAATGTTTAAATAATCAGCAGAATCAATGATAACTATTTTAGAAGAATTTTGAATGATTGATGTTGAATTTAAAAATGTTTTTAATCTTCTAATTTGATCAATAGTTATATTAGTTTTAATTTTTCCAGTTTTGCTATCAATTTCTTTTTCAATTATTTTTATATTTGGATGTGTATTATTTTTAAATAAATTTAAATGATGATCAACATTATTATCTTTAAATTCTATATTTATAATGTTTTTAACTAATTTGTTAAGAAAAGTTCTTTTACCTATACCGCTCAATCCATGAATTAAAATTGAATTTGGAAGATTATTTGTTTCGTATCTGTTAAGAAGATCTCTGTACTGTTTTTCAAAACCTATTAATTCAATCATTAATTACAACTTTAATTTTTCAATAATATTTTTATGAATTATATCTCTAGATAAAGAAGCATCTACAGTTATATATCTTTTTGGATTTGCTATTTTTTTATATCCTTGAATTACTTTTTGATGAAATAATAAATTAGATTTATCATATTTGTTTTTAACTTTTCTTTGTTTTAATCTTTTGATTATTTCTTTTGGGTTGATTTTAAAGATAAAAGTATAGTCAGGAAAGAAATTATTTAGAAGTTCTTTGTGAAGTTTTTGAGCTCTCTTAATACCAAAATTATTTACATATCCTTGATAAACAAATGAAGAATCTGCATATCGATCTGAAATGACAATCTTGCCCATTTTAAGATTAGGGAGAATTACTTCATTGATATGATTTGATCTGGCTGCCATAAGAAGAAGCAATTCTTCTAAATTATTAATTGTAGATTTATTATCTAAAATTAATTTTCTTAATTTTTCTGCAAAATCAGTTCCTCCTGGTTCTCTGGATACAATAAAAGGAATTTTATTTTTTTTTAAATATTTTGATAAAAGTAATATTTGAGATGATTTTCCACTTGCTTCTGGTCCTTCAAAACTAATGAACAAACCTTTATTTAATTTCATCTAAACTTCTTCCAAAAATTAAGTATTTTGCTGCGGCAAAAATTTTAAATAAAGGATTAACTTCAGTAACATCTTTATCAGCTATAAGGGGTACTTCTATTTTTGGCTTTCCATCTATATTTATAATTAATTTTCCTAATTCATCACCTTTTTTAATCGGAGCAGATATTGGTTTTGTATATGTAATAGAAGAATTCATTAATTGAATTTGATCAAATGATAATGTTGATACTAATTTTTGTGCACTGATTAAATTTATACTACTCTCACTACCTAGCCATACATCTACTTCTTTAATAAATTGATCTTTTTCAACTAAAGTTTGTTGCGAAGTTTGATTAAAAGCCCAATTTATTAAATTAGAAGATTCATTTAATCTTGATCTAGAACTATTGGTACCGTTTATAACAACTGTAATCCTTCTGTCATTCCTTAATGCTGTAGCAGCTATTCCCCAACCAGATTCTTTAGTAAACCCTGTTTTTAATCCATCAGCTCCTTGAACTTGATATAAAAGTTTATTTCTATTGGGTTGACTAATATCATTATAAGTAAATTCTTCCATTTTGAAATATGAATAGAGCTGAGGGAAATCTTTAATTAGAGCGTTTGAAAGGATTCCAAGATCATAAACAGTGGAATAGTGATTATCATCTGGCCACCCAGATGAATTAATAAAGTTTGTATTTTTCATTCCTAAACGCTCTGCATAAACATTCATAAGTTTAGCAAAGTCATCTTCCGTACCACCTAAACATTCTGCCAAGGCTATAGAAGCATCATTACCAGATTGAACGATAATACCTTTTAATAAATCATCAACTGTTACATTATCATCTATCTCTAAAAATGTTCTAGAACCTCCCATTTTATATGCTTTAGGAGAAACTTTACATTCATTAGAAATTGCAAAATTAGTATTCTTTATTCTATCAAATGCAACATAAACAGTCATGATCTTAGTCATTGAGGCAGGTATAGCTTTTGTATTAGAATTTTTTTCAAAAAGAACTTCGTTTGTATCAAAATCAATAACAACAGCTTGCTCTGCTTTCGTATCAATAGCGTAAAGTTTAAAAGAAATTATAAAAAATAAAAGAAAGATAAAAATTTTTACCATAAATATTAATAGTTCTTAATTATGACCTTTATTTGTTATTCAATAAGAATTTCAGTTTCCTTATAACCTTTTGAGATAAAGTATGAAACCAAATTATTTGCTTCTGTATTTTCTAAAGGACCAATAATTACGTCATATTTGGAAATATTTTTTTCTGAAGTATATTTTAAATTATTGTCATAATTATCTAATACTGATCGAATACTCTCATAATTTTCAAATCCTATTACTCTTAAATATAATTTAAAATCAGTTATTTTTTCTGATTTTAACTCAATGGGCTCCTCTATAATTGTATTGGTTTCATCTTTAGTTTCTGTAATTTCATCAATTTCTTCAATAGATACAATATCTGTTGGTGCAGAAGAGATAGTTTCATCAAAATTTTCTTCATTCAATGAATTTGCAACACTCTTCCATTGTTTACTAGCATCAGAAAGTATTTCAACTTTAACAGTAGCTAATTTAGATTTATAAAAACCAAGAAGTTGAGCTACTTTTCTTGATACTTGGATAATAACTGCATTATCATCATGTCTATCTATAATTTTTACATTTATAGATAAGCCATTATCCAAGTTAGTGACCTTGACCATACTTGGAATAGGTAGAGTTTTATGCCTACCAACTAATTCTGTAACTTTATTGTAATCATTATTTACAGTTTTAATATTGTGTAATTCCTTACCATAAAAAGAAGAAAGTCCAATTTCTGTATAATTATAATTTTCCTCTGGAGTATAACTAACTCCTTCAATGAAATAGGGTTCACCAACATAATAAAAAATATTATCTTTTGTTTGTTTATTTTTTGATAGATTTTTTTCTTTTTTATCTTCTTTTTTATTTTCAATTATTTCTTCTATTTTGTTTGTGCTATTTTCTACAACATCCGAAACATTATTAAGATCTAATTCATTACAAGAAAATATAAATAAAAAAAATATTAAACTAATTAGATATTTTATCACTTAGGAGACCTACTGATACAGCATAATATGATGAGCAATTATAATAAAGAATATTTTTGTAATTAGGATAAACAATGAACATCCTTCCATCTATCCCATCTGGCATTATTAATCTAGCCTCTAAATCATCCCTTATTGGTAAAGGATCTCCATTGATTTTTGTAAATCCTAATTTTGACCATTCCGATAATGTTTTTGGAATTGATCTACGTTTAACTGCACCACAACCTTTGGGGTTAACTTGTTTTATAGAATCAAAGAAAGATGAGGAAATATTTTTTGGAGGGAGCACTTCTCTTCCCCAAGTGCTATCACTAGACCATGGATTTTTATCTAATGAAGTTAAATAGTTTGCAGTACTAGCAAAAGCATCTGCATAACTGTTCCATATATCTATTCCATCACCATCCCAGTCATATGCTGTTTCTAAAAAAGTTGTCGGTATCATCTGAGTCATACCTACTGCCCCACCCCAACTACCTTTTAATTCTCCACTAGGAACAAGATTTTTGTCTAAAATTTCAAGAGCTGCAAATAATTGTTTTTTATAAAAATCACTTCTTCTTCTATCAAATGCAAGAGTTGTTATTGCAATTATGGAATTAATTTTTCCTTGATTTCTTCCATAATAACTTTCCATACCTAAAACAGCTACTATAAACCTAGGTTGTATTTTAAAATGTTCTCCAATTTCTTTTAATAAATCCTGATATTTTTTTAAAAAATTTTTTCCCGCAAATATTTTATCTTTTGTAATTGTATAAAATAAATACTCATCTAGAGTCATGGTTGATGCTGGTTGGCATCGATCACGCATAATAATTTTACTTTGTGGCTTAACATTATTTAATTGTTTTGAAATAGTATTTTGACTTATGCCTATTTCTAAAGCTTCTTTTTTTATATTTGAAAGCCAACTATTCCATTCTTCATCAGTTGGCATTTTTGGTTTTTCACAATCTGCTGAGTAGAGATTAAATGATATAAATAAAAATAATATTACAAATCTAAAAATCATTATATAAAATTACCAAAACTATCGTAAATTAGGAAATGATATATACTTAATATTTTGACATTTTTATGTTGAAACTATAGTAAGCACTTAAACGGAGAGATGGCTGAGCGGTTGAAAGCACCGGTCTTGAAAACCGGCAACGGGGCAACTCGTTCGTGAGTTCGAATCTCACTCTCTCCGCCACTTTTTTTTATAATATTAAATAATTTATCATATCTAATGCCATATTTTAAAAATTATAAAGGTGATAAGATTGCTTATAAGATATTAAAGGGTAAATCACCTGGATTAATCTTCGTACATGGTTTCACCTCAGACATGGAAACCGATAAAGCATTTGAGATTGAAAAGTATGCAAAAAAAAATAAGCTTAATTTTATTAAGTTTGATTTAAGAGGTCATGGAAAATCTTCTGGGGAAATAAATGATTTTTATATTTCAGATTGGAAAAGGGATTTATTAGATATAATTGATAATTTTTCAAATGGTCCACAAATAATTATTGGACATAGTCTTGGGGGTTATTTAATGTTTTTAGCTGCTCAATCAAGAAATAAAAAGATTGCTGGACTTGTAGGTTTAGCGACTACAGCAGAACTTTATAAATTACATATTTCTAGTTACACAGAAAAACAATTACAAAAATTAAAAAAAAATGGTTTTGTAAAAATAAAAAATAAAGATGGAAGAGAGTTTATTTTTACAAAAAAAAGTGTTCAAGATATTAAAAATAACGAATTTATAAATAAAAATTATAAGTTTAATAAGCCATTAACTTTAATTCATGGCACAAATGATGAAGTTATTCCTTATGAATCAATATTAAACATATTAAAAAAGATTAAAGGAGAAGATCATAGTATATTTTTAATAAAAAATAGTGATCATAGTCTATCAGAAGAAAGAGATAAAAGAATATATATTCAAAGTATCGATAATATAGTTAAAAAAACTAAATAATTTATTTTTTTTCTAAATTATCAATCCTTTTTTTTAGATCTTGTATCAAGAAATACAAATAAACTATTGGGCCCATAATCATAACGCCAATTAAAAAAGCTAAAAATTCAAACATAAATTTACTATAAATTAAAACAAATTTATCTCAATATGCATGAACATATTATTTCTTTTGAAATAACCACAATTTATCTTGAGCTAAAAAAAATATTTTACCAGTATCTGGATGTATTTTAATATCTCTTATTCTTCCTATTTCATTCTTAAAAATAATATCTTCTTCTACATTGTTTAAATTTGAAAAATCTAAAGAGCGTAAAGATTGATCTTTTAAAGATGTTACAAGTGCTAGACCTTTGAATTCTGGAAATTCTTCTCCATCATATATTGTGATTGCACTAACAGCAATTGAAGGGACCCAGTAATGAATTGCTTTAGTATAACCCGGTAACCATTTGGGGCCAATGTTGGAATTATCATAATTAGTTCCACCCCATCCTAAAGTTTTCCAACCATAATTTTCACCTTTTTTTACTTCACCAAACCAATCACCGCCTTTTGCTCCATGATTACTAATATAAATTTTATTATCAAAAGGTGAGATGGATATTCCTTGAGGATTTCTTACACCGATTTGATATATTTCTGGTAACCACGTTTCTTGTGAAATGTAATGAGGGTTATCTTTAGGTGAAGTTCCGTCTAATTTAATTCGAATGATACTTCCAGGATGTTGTTTTGCATCTTGAGCTATCATTCCTTTCCCTCTTTCGCCAACAGATGCATATAAATAATCATCATGAATAGCTATTCTAGAACCAAAGTGATAAGGAGATCTTATAGGTGGATTAGCCCTAAAAATGTTTTCAAAATCTAAGAAATTTAAATCTAAATCAGCTTTTGCAATAGATGTGGTTGAAGGGCTAAATAATTTATCACCAATCTTTTCGGAGTAGGATATAAAAATCTGATCATTATAAAAGTAAACATCTAAAAGGCCTCCTTGCGAATTTTTATCTCTAATAAAATTTAAGTTGTGATCTATTGCAGTAATCTTATTATTTTGAATATCAAATAGCTTAATTTTTCCTGTTTTTTCACTTATTAAAATCTGATTATAATTTATAAATGTGAAGCTCCAAGGAGAACTTAAGTTTGATTTTAAAATTTCAAGCTTATATTTGTTATCTAAAGACAAAGCATTTTTACCAAATAATAAAAAAATTAAAAAATTAAATATGATAATAAATTTAACCATTATTTAATCAAATTAATCACATTTTTAGATAATTCAAATCTGTCATCAATTAAATTACCATCAAAATCATAAAAAATTTTTTGATCAGGTCTTAATATAAAAGAACTATTTTTTGATAATGAGAGTTCTAATAATTTTTCTGGATTTTTTGGTTTATTTTGAAAAAAACTAATTAATATACCCTTTCTACTAAATTCAAACTTTTCAATATTATTTTTTAAACAAATAATTTTTATTTCTACTAATTTTAGTAAATTAATTAATTGTTTAGGCAATTTACCAAACCTATCTATTAATTCTATTTTAATCTCTTCAATTTCTTTTTTATTATTTATATTTGAAATTCTTTTATAAATAGAAAGTCTTAGATCAACATCGTTAATAAAATCTTCAGGTATATAAATTTCAACAGGGATTTTAATAATTGGTTGAAAACTATCCTTTTTAATAAAATCTGAATTAATTTTACTTTTTTGTAAATTTATCTCTTCTTCAAGCATTTGATGATAAAGCTCAGTTCCAATTTCCTTGATAAAACCACTCTGTTCTTCACCAATAATAGAACCACCACCTCGAAGGTCTAAATCTTGAGATGCAATGTTAAAACCTGCCCCAAGATGATCAGAAGAGTTTATTATCGATAATCTTTTTCTCCCATTATCTTTTAATTCATTTTCCTTATATGTAATGTATGCGTATCCACGTTTAGAAGATCTCCCCACCCTTCCTTTCAATTGATATAGTGCAGCTAAAGAAAAAATATTGGATCGGTAAACTATAATTGTATTTACGTGAGGTAAATCTAAACCATTTTCAATAATATTTGTGCTAAGCATTAAAGGAACTTCTTGATTATAAAATTTTGAAATTCTACTTTCCAATAATTTAGGACTAAGCTGACCGTGAGTGATTACATATTTTATTTCTGGTAAATTATCATTTAAAAATTGTTCTATAAAAGGTAAGTCTTTTTTTCTTGGCACTACAAAGTAAACCCCATTTTTTCTCCCATATATCTCTCTCTTAATAGCTTCTGTGATAGTGAAAGAGTCAAAAGGTGAAACATAAGTTCTAACTGCCATCCTTTCAAATGGTGCTGTGAGAATTAGACTTAGATCTCTTATACCTGACAGAGACATACTTAAAGTTCTTGGAATAGGTGTTGCACTAAGTGAGATACAATGCGCTTTTGGAGCTATTTCTTTAAATTTTTCTTTTTGAATTGTACCTAGTTTTTGTTCTTCATCGTAAACTATTAGACCAAGCCTGTTAAATTTTAATTTATCGTTTAATAAAGCATGAGTTCCAACTAAAACATCTATTTTACCAGTATTACATTTTTCAAAAATTTCTTTTTTATCTTTTAATGATACTAATCTAGAAATTTCTGCAATATTAATTCCAAAAATAGATAACCTTTTTTTAAAATTAATAAAATGCTGCCTAGATAAAATTGTAGTTGGCACTAAAACTACAGATTGTAAATTTGATTTTGCAGCTAGAAAAATAGCTCTTAAAATTACTTCTGTTTTTCCAAATGCAACATCGCCTACAATTAGTCTATCAGATGGTATCATCTTAGAAAAATCATTAATTACATCTTGTATTGCATTTAATTGATCATCGGTTTCAACATATGGGAAAGTGCTAACAAATTTATCGTATTCAGGAATATTTGTATTGATTTCATAAGATTGAGATTGAAGTCTCTTAGAAGCTATTGAAATAAGTTTTTTTGCAGCATCTCTAATTTTCTTTTTTGCATCTGCTTTTCTTTTTTGCCAATGAGAAGCGCCAAGTTTATCTAAAATAATATTTCCATCAGTATCATCACTGTATTTTGATACATAACTTAAATTTTCAACTGGTAAAAAAAGTTTTTGATTTTCAAAAAATTCTAATTCTAAACACTCATGAATTGAGTCATTTAATTCAATTTTTCTAATATTATTAAACTTACAAAGACCGTACTCAGAATGAACCAGAATTGAATCAATAGATAATTTATTTAATTCTTCAAAAAAAATAGTTTGTTTACGTGATTTAGATATTTGCGTATTAAAAAAATAACCGAACAAGGATTTTTCATTAATAAAAATATATTTATTAAATTTAAATGACTCTTCAATATCCAGAATAGTTAAAAGAATTTTATCTGCAATTGAATGATTAAAGTTTGTTACATTATTTAAATTTAAACTTAAATTATTCTGTAATATTTTAGATACTCTTTCTAAACTTCCTTTACTACGGCAACATATATATATAAAATTTTCTTTAGAATTAGTTGTAAAAAATTGATTAATAAAACTAAAATCAATTTCTTTTTTAATTGATGATAAATTATGAATAATATTTACATCAATATTGATATGATTATTTTTATCAAATGTATTAAAGTAAAAATGCTCATTATTATCTAAATATTTTTGGAAAATTTCTTTATTTAAGTAAAAAAATTCAGGTGATAAAAAAAAATTTTCTTTATTATTTTTTCTAGCTAAATAAAAATCATTTATATTTTCTAATCTATTTTCAAATATATTTTTTAAATTCGTCATTTAATATTATTTTATAGTCTTTAACATAATCAAACAATGTTTCGAGATTGTCATAGAATAAAGGTAAAAACTGTTCACCACCAGATGGAATAATATTTTCAGAAAAAAGATTATAAACTTGACTATTTCTATAATCTGGAAATATTTCCCTAAAATTTTTTCTAAATAAGTTAAGATTATTTTCATTAAGAATTAATTCATTAATAATATTAAACTCTAAATCACTATTTATTTCTTTTAATCTTTTTTGAGTGATTGGATCAAATTCAAAAATCGTCTCTATTTCTTCATCAAAAAAATCTATTCTTATTGGCTTAGATCTATCATTTGGAAAAATATCCAGAATTGATCCTCTTACAGAAAATTCTGATTTATCACGCACTAAAGAAGTTCTTTGGAAGCCTAGAAGGACAAGGTTATTAATAAGATCCTCAAATTTAAATTTTTGATTTTTTGAAATTTTAAAAAGTTGTGAATTAATAATTGATTTAGGGATTATTTTTTGAGTTATTGAATTAATTGTAGTGAGTATTATTCTTTTTTCTTTAGAATTTGATAAAATTTTAAGTGTTTTTAATCTTTCTATTTGAACTTCTTTTGAAGGAGAGACATTATCGTATGGAATTTGATCCCAGGATTTAAATAATAAAATTTCAACATCAGGTAATAACCATTTAAATTTTTGTTCCATAGATGATATTTCTCTTTCATCTTTTCCAATATATAAAATTGATTTATTAGAATTTTGATAGAACTGAGAAATGAAAAAGGGCTCAACATTGTGAATTGATGGACCAATTGTATTTTTATTATTCATTAAGTATTTTATTAAATATTTCCTTAAATTCTAATGGTATAGCTACCTTAGAAGTAATAAAATCATAAATCTCATTATCGGAGAATTGATTAAATATGGATTTAATATCCTCAAGATCTTTTTCAGTAAATTTATCTAACTGATTTATAAAATATCTTTTGTATAAAATATCTGTCTCTTTTGTTCCAGAGTAAGAAACCCTATACTTTATTGTTTTTTTAAGTGAATTGAATGACATATAAATTGAATATAGAATATAGTTTATAATTTTATAAAAATCTATGCGACCAGAAAAATTAAACTACATATTATCTTCAATATCTTCTCTCAAAGGAGTTGGTCCAAAGTTAGAACAAATTATTAATAAATTAGGTATATATAAGAATATTCATTTTGTTTGGAATATACCAAATAATATTCTTGAAAGAAAATTCTATGAAAATATTCATGATGCTGAGATTAATTCTTTAGTAACATTAAATTTAAAAATAATTAAACATGAACCTTCAAGGTTTAAAAGGCAACCCTACAAAATTAAATGTATCTGCGGAGATACAAATATTGATTTAGTGTATTTTAATGCAAGACATCCTATGTTGAGACAAATGCTTCCAACAAATGAAAATAGATTAATATCTGGAAAATTAGAATATTTTAGAAACACATTTCAAATAACGCACCCTACTCATGTAAGTGCTTTAAACAATAATAAAATAATCAAAAGTAAAGAGGCAGTTTACAGTTTAACTAGTGGCCTCAATCAAAAAATAATGAATAAATTAACAGATCAAATATTAAATAATTTACCAAATTTTAATGAATGGATAGAAACTTCAATATTGAATAAATATAAATTTAAAGGATGGAATGAAGTAGTTCAAAATCTTCATAATCCAAGTGATGATAATATAAAAAATAAAAATTTACTCAGAAGAAGACTAGCATTTGATGAATTATTATCTCATCAATTAGCTATAGGTATTATGAGAAATTTTAATCAAAAGAAAAAAGGTTTAAAAATTACTAGTGAAAATAAAATATTAAATAAATTTTATAGTAATTTAGATTTTCAACTTACAAATTCACAAAATAATGTAATCAAAGAAATACTTCTGGACCTAGGAAGTTCTAATCAAATGATCAGATTGTTACAAGGAGATGTTGGGTCTGGAAAAACTATTGTTGCCTTAATATCAATGATAAAAGTATTTGAAAGTAATTTTCAATCTGCCTTAATGGTACCTACTACAATTCTTGCATTTCAGCATTATGAAAATATTCTAAATTTATTAAAAGATTCAAAAATTAATGTACTTGTTCTTACAGGAAAAGATAAGGGTAAGGAAAGGAAAGAAAAATTAGATGAAATTGCAAAGGGAAAAGCAGATATAATAATTGGGACACATGCTTTAATACAAGATACTGTAAAATTTAACAATTTAGGTTTAGCAGTTATTGATGAACAGCATAGATTTGGTGTTTATCAAAGAATGGTATTTAACCATAAAAATCATAAACCAAATATTTTAGTAATGAGTGCGACTCCCATTCCAAGAACATTAACTTTAGCAGCATATGGAGATATGAAAGAAAGTAAATTAATTGAAAAACCTTTAGGTCGTAAACCAATTATAACCAGCTCTTTGTCATTAAAAAAAGAAAATCAACTTATTGATAGAATAAAAGAAAAAATTAAAAATTCATCGTCTAAATTTTACTGGGTATGCCCTTTAATAGAAGAATCTGAAGAGTTAGATCTAAAAGCCGCAGAGGAAAGATACAAAAATTTAAAAAAATATTTCAAAAATAAAGTTCTTTTAATGCATGGACGTTTAAGTGAGATAGAAAAAGAAGAAATAATGACAAAGTTTAAAAATGAGGATTATAAAATTTTAGTTTCAACAACTGTTATTGAAGTTGGTGTAGATATTCCTTCTGCAACAACAATTGTAATTGAACATGCAGAAAGATTTGGTTTAGCTCAACTTCATCAATTGAGAGGTCGAGTTGGTAGAAATGACATTCAATCATATTGTATACTTTTACATAAAGATAATATTGGGGAAATTTCAAAACAAAGAATTGATATAATGAAACAAACAAATGATGGTTTTAAAATAGCTGAAGAGGATCTAAAAATAAGGGGTCCAGGAGAGATTTTAGGAAAAAAACAATCTGGCAGCCCATCTTTTTATGTAGCTGATCTTAGTTTTGATTACGATCTATTAGAAGATGCGAAAATAATGGTAGAAGATATATTATCTAAAAATCCAAAATTGGAAAATATTGAAGGAGAAAACCTTCGAAACTTATTGTATCTTCAAGAAAGGGATGCAGCAATTTTAACACTTACTGCAGGATAATAGTTATGGATATAGAAAAAGGTATAAGATTTGAATGCCAGGGTTCTGGGAATTGCTGTGTTTCAAGAGGTGCTTATGGATTTGTTTATTTAAGTAAAAAAGATATTAAAAAATTATCAATTGGATTTAAAACAACAGAACAAAACTTTGTAAAAAAGTATTGTCAAAAAACTGATGGTTTCATTCACCTAAAGGAACTAAAAAAAAATAATGGAAATTGCATATTTTTGAAAGATAACAAATGCACTGTTTATAAGTCGAGACCTATACAATGTAGAACTTGGCCTTTTTGGCCTGAAAATATGAATACAAAAACCTGGAATAACGATATTGCTAAAAATTGCCCTGGTGTAGGTAAAGGTAAAATAAAAACAAAGAAAGAAATTTTAAAGCAAGTACAAATTGATTATGAAAATGAATTAAATATTAGGAATAAAAGTTAACCATCAGACTCAAATTCCATTTCTTTAAAATATCCGATATATTTATTAGTCTTTTTTTTAAGCAATATCTTTATTGTTGTTCCTTCGAGAACTACTTCAAGAATGTTATCATTTTTTCTTAAAATATCACAATTTTTTTCAATTCCAGATGCAATATTTTTAATTTTTGCTTTTTTCATTTTGGATGGTGAGCCCTGCAGGATTCGAACCTGCGACCCATTCCTTAAAAGGGAATTGCTCTACCAACTGAGCTAAGGGCCCATCGAATTTGTATTCTATATAGTTCAAATATTGTAAGCGCAAGTGATTAACTAAGAGTTTTTTTTATTAAGCTGCTCTAAAGTATTTTTAGAAACAAAATTTGAAACATCACCACCGAGTTTGTGGACTTCTTTTACAAAATTAGATGAAATGAATGAGTTTTTTTCTGAAGTCATAAGAAATATTGTCTCGATATCGGGGTTAAGTTGGTAGTTCATGCCTGTCATTTGGAATTCATACTCAAAATCAGATACTGCTCTTAAACCACGTATTATACATGTGGCATTTTGATCTTTAGCAAAAGTTGTAAGTAATCCTGATAATTCAGTAACATTAATTTTTGAATTTAGTTCATTTACAGAACTGATATCACTTTTGATAATATTAATTCTATCTTGAACACTAAATAATGAATCTTTGTTAATATTATTAGCGACAGCTATTACTAAATTATCTACTATTCTTAATGATCTTTTAATTATGTCCATATGACCTGCTGTCATAGGATCAAAAGTACCTGGATATATTCCAATTTTATTCATCATTTTCGAATTCTTGTATTCTAGAAACAGAAACAATTCTATCACTTTCAGGAATATTAAAAATACTTACACCTTTTGTTGATCTTCCAGCTATTCTAATTTGGTTTACATTAACTCTAATTATTTGACCCTTGTCACTAACAAGAATAATTTCATCGTTGTCCTTAACAACAAAACAATCAACAACTTCACCATTTTTTTCTGATGTAATTATACCAGTTATACCTTTCCCTCCTCTATTTGAAATTCTATATTCATAAGCAGATGATCTTTTTCCAAAACCCTTTGATGTTATAGCTAAAAGAAATTCCTCATTATTATTTAATTCTTCAAATCCATTTTTGAGTGATGTAGTTTCTTTTCTACTTTCGGATGCTGCCCTTAAGTATTCTTGACGAATGCTCATATCAATCACTGAATGTTTTAAAATTGCTAAAGAAATGATTGTATTGCCCTTATCTAATTTTATACCCCTTACACCTGAAGAATTTAAACCAGAAAATAATCTTAATTTTTCAACTGGAAAACGTAAACATTTTCCATTTGATGAAGAAAGTAAAATATCATCATCTACTGTACAAAGCTTAACACCAATTAATTCATCTTTTTCATCAAGCTTGATAGATACTTTACCTGAGTCCCTCAATTCTCTTTTTCCACTCTTAGCAACATCAATTAATTTATTTTTTCTAACCATTCCATTTTTAGTTGTAAAAATAACATAAAATTTTTCCCAATGATTTTCATCTAGGGGCAATGGTAGAAAAGTTGATATTTTTTCAGAATTTTTAAATGGCAATAAATTTACTATAGGCTTTCCTCTTGCCTTTAAACTAGCTTCAGGCACATCATGAGATTTTAGAGAATAAACTTTTCCTAATGAAGAAAAAACTAAAAGTTTAGTATGAGTGTCTGCAAAGTGAATTTCTTTAACAAAATCTTCTTCTCTAGTAGACATACCGGTTTTACCTTTACCTCCTCTATTTTGAGAACGATAATTAGATAATACTGATCTTTTTATGTATCCATTATTAGAAATAGTTAAAACTATATCTTCTTGTTGAATATATCTTAAATCATCTACTTGCTCATATTCTTGATCAATAATCTCACTACGTCTTTCAGTTGCAAATTCTTTTTTTATTTCAGTTAATTCATTTTCTATTTCTTTTAAAAGAATGTCCCTAGAATTAAGTATAGATAGATAATTTTTAATTTCTAAAATTAAACTTTCTAAATCTTTTTGTATATCTTCTCTTTCTAAAGCAGTTAATTTTTGCAATCTTAATTCTAAAATAGCTTTAGCCTGTGCATCAGAAAAATTGAAAGTGTTACTTTTTAACTCTAAAGTATCGTCCTCAACTAATTTAATAAAATTAAGATTTTGTTTAGATACTTTCCATTTCTTTTTAATTAATTTTTCTTTTGCTTCTTTTGTATCTTTTGAACTTTTTATTAACTCTATAATTTCATCAATATGTTCATTAGTAACAACCAATCCAACTAAAATATGAGCTTTTTCTCTAGCTTTATTAAGATCAAATAATGTTCTTTTTATTATTACTTCTTCTCTGAAATCTAAAAATGAAGATAAAATTTCTTTTAAATTCATTTGTTCTGGCTTACCTTTATTTAAAGCAAGCATATTAGAATTGAATGTCGTTTGAATTAAAGTATGTTTATATAATTGGTTGAGAATAATATTTGAGTCTACATCTTTTTTTAATTCTATAACAACCCTAACACCGTTTCTATCTGACTCATCTCTTAAATCTGAAATTCCTTCAACAATTCCATTTTTTACAATTTCTGCAATCCTTTCTAATAATTTTGATTTATTAACCTGGTAAGGTATTTCATGGAGAATAATTGCTTCTCGATCCTTTTTAAAATTTTCAATACTGGTCTTTGATCTAACTACACACCCTCCTTTTCCAGTTTCAAAAGCTTCAGTTATGCCCTTTTTACCAATTATTTGACCTCCTGTTGGAAAATCAGGACCAAAAATATATTTTTGAAGGTCTGAGATATTACATTCTGGATTTTTAATAAGATATAAAGATGCATCTATTACTTCTCCTAAGTTATGTGGGGCAATATTAGTCGCCATTCCAACTGCAATTCCCGATGCGCCATTAACTAAAAGATTTGGAAATTGGGATGGCAAAACTGAGGGTTCTTTTGTTGTGTCATCATAATTAGGCTGAAAAGTAACGGTGTTTTTATTAATATCCTCAACAAGTTTCTCGGATACTTTAGCAAGACGTGCTTCAGTGTATCTCATCGCTGCAGGTGGATCTCCATCTAATGATCCAAAATTCCCTTGACCATCAACTAACTCTAATCGCATAGAAAAATCTTGTGCCATTCTAACCATGGAATTGTAAATAGCTGAGTCTCCGTGAGGATGATATTTACCCATTACATCACCCACTATTCTTGCAGATTTTTTATATGGTTTATTAAAATTGTACCCTGACTCACTCATAGAGTACAATATTCTTCTATGGACTGGCTTTAAGCCATCCCTACAGTCTGGGAGCGCCCTACTAACTATTACAGACATTGCATAATCCAGGTAGGATTTTTGCATTTCTTGCTCTAAATTTACTGTAGGTATATTAGCGGGCTCTTGATTGTCGCTATTTGATGTATCTATATCGTCAGGCACTAAAAAAATCCGAGTTTTCTAAGAAAATTAACTGTTTTTATATCAAAAAGCACAATTTAAACCAATATAAATAAATGATTAAATTATATTAAAAAAACTATATTTATCAGTATTTAAATAATAATATCTAAAAAGAAAATTTAAAAAGGGATATCTTCGTCTAAATCATCAGAATCACCTGATTGATTTCCAAAAGAATTGTCTTCAATTGGTTTAGATTGATCCATTTCTTGAGAATTATCAGATACCTGAGAATTGTTATTTCTACTATCTAGAAGGGTCAAATTACAATTATAACCCTGTAAAATAACCTCTGTAGTGTATCTGTCATTTCCATCTTTATCTTGCCATTTCCTCGTTTGTAGCTCTCCTTCAACATAAATTTTAGAGCCTTTTTTTACATATTTTTCTACTATATCGACTAAGCCGTCTCCAAAAACTACAATATTATGCCATGATGTTTTCTCTTTTTGCTCTTGAGTATTTCTATCTTTCCACCTTTTTGAAGTTGCGATAGAAAATGAAGCCATTTTAGCACCAGATTGCATAGATCTAATCTCAGGATCTCTACCTAAATTTCCTAATAAAATTGTTTTATTAACACTACCAACCATAAGAATTCTATATATATCCATATAACATATTAACGTTATTAGATAACACTAATATTCATGAATTTAGATAAAATTGTTATAAAAGGTGCAAGAGAGCACAATCTTAAAAATATCAACTTAGAAATACCAAAAAATAAACTTGTAGTAATAACTGGTGTAAGTGGCTCAGGAAAATCAACTTTAGCATTTGATACAATTTATTCTGAAGGACAAAGAAAATATGTTGAAAGTCTTTCAGCGTATGCAAGACAATTTCTTCAAATGATGAATAAGCCCGATGTAGATAGCATTGATGGTTTATCACCAGCAATATCTATTGAACAAAAAACAACACAAAAAAATCCTCGTAGTACTGTTGGAACCGTTACTGAAATTTATGACTACTTAAGAGTTCTTTATGCTAGAGTAGGAGTTCCCTACTCTCCAACAACAGGTAAGCCAATTAAATCACAATCAGTAAGTGAAATGACTGATCTTATAATTAAAAATAATATTGATAAAAGAATTTATATTTTATCTCCAATAGTTAGAGATCGAAAAGGTGAGTATCGAAAAGAAATCGAAGATTTAAAAAAAAGAGGTTATCAACGACTTAAAGTAGATAATGTTGTCTATGATATTGATGAAGTGCCTTCACTTAAAAAAAATTTTAAACACAATATTGATGTTGTGATTGATAGACTTGTTGTAAAAAAAATATTCAACAAAGACTGAGTGAAAGTATAGAAGTTGCGTTAACACTATCAGATGGTTTATTGTATTTAGAAAATCTAGATACAAATAAAATATCGATATTCTCATCAAAATTTGCATGTCCTGTATCTGGATTTAGCATTGAAGAAATTGAACCTAGATTATTTAGCTTTAATGCTCCACAAGGTGCTTGTTCTGAATGTGATGGACTAGGAGTTGAAAAATATTTTGATGAATACAAAATTATACCTGATGAAACTAGATCAATTTCTGATGGAGCTATTAAACCTTGGGAAACAAAAGTATTTGGTTACCAAAAAAAATATTTTGTTGAAACAATAGATAAAATTTTAAAACAATTTAAAGTAAAGAAAAATGTACCATGGAGTGAAATTCCAAAAAAGGTTAAAAATATAATCCTTTATGGAGATGAGAATAGTGAAATAAACTTTTTATATGATTTTGAAGGAATAATTAACTTTATTGATCGAAAATATGAGGAAACTGAGAGATGGTGGCTTCAGTATGAGTTAGAAAAATATTTATCGGAGAGAGACTGTGAAGTTTGTAATGGTTATCGTCTTAACGAGAAAGCTTTAGCTGTAAAAATAGATGAAAATCATATTGGAAATATAACTAAAAAATCAATTAGCGAGTGTTTACACTGGTTTTCATCACTAGAGAGTAAACTAGATAAAAATAATAAAAAAATTGCAGAAGGAGTAATTAAAGAAATAAAGGATCGATTAGTTTTTCTAAATAGAGTTGGTTTGGATTATCTGTCATTGGCAAGAGCTAGTAAAACTTTGTCTGGAGGTGAAAGCCAAAGAATTAGATTGGCGAGTCAAATTGGCTCAGGATTGACAGGAGTTTTATATGTTTTGGATGAACCATCTATTGGATTACATCAAAAAGATAATCAGCAACTAATTGAAACTTTATTTAGATTAAGAGATTTAGGAAATACAGTTATTGTGGTAGAGCATGATGAGGATGCAATTAGACAATCTGATCATATAATTGATATTGGTGTTAAGGCAGGAGTGAATGGAGGTTACATAATTGCAGAGGGAGCTCTTAAGAAAATACTCAAAAATAATAAAAGCTTGACAGCCAAATATTTGAATAAATCCTTAGAAATTGAAGTTCCTAAAAATAGAAGAAAATTTAATAAAAACAAAGTTTTTAAACTTAATAAAATTAAAACAAATAATTTAGACAATCTTAACGTTACTTTACCTCTAGGAAATTTTATTACTGTGACGGGTGTTTCTGGAAGTGGAAAATCTTCATTAATAATTGATACATTATATCAAAGGTTAGATGAATATTTTAATAAATCGTTAAATAAAGATGAAAGTCGTTTTAACTTTAAAGGCATTAATCATATAGATAAAGTAATTGATATAGATCAATCTCCTATTGGAAGAACACCAAGATCAAATCCAGCAACATACACAGGTTGCTTTACACCTATTAGAGATTGGTTTGCAAATTTAAATGAATCAAGTGCTAGAGGATATAAACCAGGTCGTTTTTCTTTTAATGTTAAGGGTGGTAGATGTGAGTCATGCGAAGGAGACGGAGTAAAAAAAATAGAAATGCACTTTTTGGCAGATGTTTATGTAGAATGTGATATCTGTAAAGGAAAAAGATACAATAGAGAAACTTTAGAAGTAAAATATAAAGATAAATCAATTTCTGATGTTTTAGAAATGACTGTTGAGGAAGGTTATAAATTTTTTGATAAAATTCCTGCAATAAAACAAAAATTACAAACTTTAATGGATGTCGGATTAGATTATATAAAAATAGGTCAATCAGCTACTACCTTGTCTGGTGGTGAAGCGCAGAGAATAAAATTATCAAAAGAATTATCAAAAAGGTCAACAGGAAAAACACTATATATTCTAGACGAGCCAACAACTGGTCTTCATTTTGATGATGTTAAAAAATTACTTAAAATTCTTCATACACTAGTTGATGAAGGTAATACTGTAATCGTTATTGAGCATAATCTTGATGTTATTAAAACAGCTGATCATATAATTGATCTGGGTCCTCTAGGAGGTGTGAAAGGTGGTCAAATTGTTGGAACTGGTACGCCCGAAGATATTGCAAATAATAAAAAAAGCTTTACAGGTGAATTTTTAAAGAAAATTTTATAAATCAAAGGAAATAAAATGATAAATCTAGAGTTACCAGATCTACCATACAGTAAAGATGCTCTAATGCCGTATATGTCGGCAGAAACTTTAGAGTTGCATCATGATAAGCATCACATGGCTTACATTACTAATGGAAATAAGTTTATTAAAGAACAAAATATAGCAGATGATAACGTTAATGATATTGTTATCAACTCTTATCAAAAAAATGCTCCGGTATTTAACAATGTGGCACAACATATAAATCATGTTCATTTTTGGGAAGTGATGAAAAATAATCCAGATGGAAAAATTCCCTCTGAACTCGAAAATAAGATAGTTTCAGATATTGGTTCAGTTGAAAAAATGAAAGAAGATTTTATAAATGCAGGCATTGGTCAATTTGGATCAGGTTGGTGTTGGTTAGTTCTAAATAATGGAAAATTAGAAATTACTAAAACACCAAATGGAGAAAACCCAATTGTACATGGTCATACTCCTCTACTTGGATGTGATGTTTGGGAACACTCATATTATGTTGATTATAGAAACAGAAGACCTGATTATTTAAAAGCTTTTATTGATAATTTAGTTAATTGGGAAAAAGTTACAGAAAACTTAAATAACGCTTAATCATCTTCATCTTGCGGTCTAAACTTAAAGATTAATAAAGTTGGGACCGCAATGAAAACAGATGAATATGTTCCTATTATTACACCTATAATCATTGTTAAAGCGAAAGGTCTTATAACCTCTCCTCCAAAAATAAATAAAGATACTAAAGCAAGAAGTGTAGTTAAACTTGTCATTATAGTTCTGGATAAAGTATTATTAACTGATAAATTAAATAGATCTACCAACTCTAACTTTTTATATTTTCTCAAATTTTCACGAACTCTATCAAATATTACAACTGTATCATTAATGGAATAACCAGCAATTGTTAGAATTGCTGCTATTGTTGCTAGAGAAAATTCTACATTTAAAATAGAGAGCAATCCAAGAGTAAATAATACATCATGAGTTAATGCTACAACTGCCCCAAAACCAAATTGCCATTCAAAACGTAACCAAATGTAAATTAAAATAGCAATTAATGCAAAAGAGACTGCTTGAAAACCTCTAAATAATAGCTCAGAACTAATTGTGGGTCCTACGAATTCAGATCTCCTAAATTCAACAACTTTATCTTGAATTAAATTTTTAACGGAATTAACAGTCTCTATACTTTCTTGATTACTTTTATTTTGAAGCCTAATCAAAATAATATTTTCATTACCAAATTCTTGTAAAGACACATCACTATAAGAAGAAGATAAAATTTCTCTTAATTCTCCAATTGAAGTATTTTTTGTACTAACCTCGATTAAAGTACCTCCTTTAAAATCAATACCTAGATTTAAACCTTTTATACTTAATAAAACAATTGAAATTAAGATTGCCAAAATAGAAAAAATTAAAAAATTTCTTCTTAAACCTAAAAAATTAATATTAGGCTCAACAGGAATAATTTTATTTAAACCAAACATTATAGTCTTAATTCCTTTTTATTTGCAAATGATAAGTACATATACACTAAAAAATTTGTAAGCATTAAAGCTGTGAACATTGATGCTATAACACCTAAAGATAGTGTAATTGAAAAACCTCTTATTGGACCAGAGCCAAATGCAAATAGTAACACAGCAGCAATAAGAGTTGTAATATTGGCATCAAGTATAGTTGACATAGCTCTGTCGAAGCCATTTTTTACAATCTGAAAAACTTTTGTTTGCTTTAAACTCTCTTCTTTAATTCTTTCAAAAATTAGAACATTTGCGTCTACTGCCATTCCAATTGTTAATACTATTCCGGCTATACCAGGTAATGTCAATGTTGCACCAATTGCTCCTAATAATGAAATAATTATAAATAAATTTACTATTAACGAAACGTTAGCAAGAGCGCCAAAAGTTCCATAGATGAGTATCATAAATACACACACTAAGACCATACCAATGATAGCAGCTATTTGACCTGCAGCTATAGAGTCTGCTCCTAAACCAGCACCTACTGATCTTTCTTCAACTATTTCTAAAGGCGCAGGTAAAGCGCCGGCTCTTAATAAAACTGCTAAATCAGATGCTTCTTGAGCATTAAAATTACCAGTTATAATACCTGAGCCTCCTGTAATAGCACTACTAATTCTAGGGGCTGTGATGACTACACCATCTAATACAACTGCAAGATTTTTCCCAATATTGTTTGTAGTGACTTTACCAAATTTTTGTGCACCTTCTGTATCAAAACGGAATGATACTGCATGACCTTCTGTTTGATCAAATGAACCTTTGGCATCTACTAAATTTTCTCCGCCTACGACTGCTCTTTTATCTAATAAATATTTTGTATTTTCGTCATACATGTCTGAAACAATAATTTTTCCAAAAGGAGCTAAATTGTTTTGAAGAGCAGATGTATTCTCATTATCAACAATGTGAAAAGTTAGTTTGGCTGTTTTACCTAATAAATCTTTAATTCTTTCTGGGTCTTTTACTCCTGGTAATTGTAAAAGTATTCTCTTTTTACCAGATCTTTGTATTAAAGGTTCTTTCGTTCCAGATTCATCAATTCTTTTTCTAACAATTTCAAGTGATTGCTTAATTGCTGAATCTTGAATTATTTTTCTATATTCATCATTTAACTTTATACTGAGTTTATTGTTATTAATTTGTAAAGTAACTCCTCTGTACATTTGAAAAAAACTATCTCTAATATCTTTTATCTTCTCTTTATTACCAAAAAAAACAACAACTTCATTTTCTTGAATATCAATTTTTTCAATTTTTACAGCTTGATCTCTAGAAATCAAACGAACACTATCGACAAAATTATCTAATTCTTCTTTATATAAAACATCTAGTTGAACTTCTAATAATAAATATGATCCACCTTGTAAGTCTAAACCTAAATTAATCTTATTTTTTAAAAACCAATTTTCTGAATTTTCATCGTAAATAATTGAAGGAATTGCAAAAATTATTCCTAATAAGACTAATGATACTACTGTAAATGATTTCCAGATGGGATAATTTTTCATTAATAAAAAAATTTATTTTTTTCTAGAAAATAAAGAGAAGCCAGATTTACTTTTATTCTCTTCTTTTGGTGGTGCTTTTTTTTGAACTTCTGGCATTGCATATAAATCTGCAACCATTCCGGATGCAATTTTTATTTCAACATTTTCAGCAACTTCTAAGGTTAATTCCCTATTATCAGCTACCTTATTTATAATTCCGATAATTCCACCTGAAGTTACTATTTTATCACCTCTTTTGAGATTGGATAGCATTTCTTTATGCTGTTTAACTTTTCTTTGCTGTGGTCTAATTAATAAAAAATAAAAAACTACAAATATTAATATAAGTGGTAAAAATGTTCCAAATGCTTCCATAATAGTACCTATGATGATTTAATTTGAGAGATTTATTATACTGTGTAATAAGAAAAATCAAATAAAGTATTTATAATGTTTTTAAGCAATTTTTTATCAAATTTTACACTCTCAAGAGGAAATGCATTTATTTGGGATAGCAAAATAAAAAATCTTAAAATAATCACTCATTTTAGATTTATAGATCTTGATCTTTTAATCGGAATAGAAAGACAAAAGAAAACTATTTATGATAATACGATAAATTTTTCCGAAGGTAATTTTACAAATAATGCATTGTTATGGGGATCTAGGGGCAATGGTAAAAGTTCACTAATTAAATCAGTTTTTTATGAAATAAATAAAAAAAATAAGAATTTAAAATTAATACAATTAAATAAAAATAATATTTTTGATATTGAAATTATTTATGAAAAATATGCAAATTTAAAGAATTACAATTTTATAATTTTTATTGATGATTTATCATTTGAAAAGATAGATAGTGATTACAAAATAATTAAATCTACTTTAGATGGAAGTATACAAAATCAACCTAAAAATATTGTTCTTTATGTGACTTCTAATAGAAGGCATTTAATGCCAAGAGATATGATAGAAAATGAAAGATCTTCTGCTATTCATACAGATGAAAGTGTTGAAGAAAAAATAAGTTTAAGTGATCGTTTTGGTCTATGGATTGGCTTTCATAATATTACTCAAAATGATTTTGTTAATATAATTTTTAAGTATTGTGAAAAATTTAAACTTCCTTTTAATGAAAAGACTGAAAAAGAAGCAATTAAATGGAGTTTGCAAAGAGGTAATAGAACTGGGAGATCAGCATGGCAATTTATTATTAATTATGCAGCTGAAAATAATAAAAAAATAGATTTTTAATTTATTCAAAATCAAATTTTATTTTTTCTAAACCTGATACACCGTCCTTTAAGTGATAAATATTTACTTGATTAAGCTGTTCAACAAATCCATTAGCTAAAATTGAAGATATGTCTCCATTTTGACTTATAAAAATAACCTTCTCTCCTATTTGAACATTTTCTTTATACTTTTCAAAAAAATCTGGAAAAAAATTACCATTTTTATCAAATGCTGTTATCTGTATTGCTCCTGGTATTTTATTTTTATTAGTTATTTGATCTTTATTTCTAATATCTATTATTTTAAAATTATCAGTCATCGCTAGTTTTAATTGGTAACCATCTATTTCCTTATATCCAGGGGGAATTACCTTTATTACTTCAATATCAAAAATAAGATTTGATTTTGGAGGAATTAAATTTCCCGCACCACTTTCTCCATAAGCTAATTGATAAGGAATAAATATTGTTCTTTTTCCACCCTCTTTCATACCAAGTAACCCAGTTTCCCAACCTAAGATTACTTTCCTTACGCCTATTTGAAAATCAAAAAATTGCCCCCTATCGTATGAACTATCGAAAACAGTATTATCCTCGAGTCTACCGATATAATGAACAGATAATTTTGAATGATTTTTTACTTCTAAACCATTACCAATGGTTTCATTTAAGATCTTAACTTCGGTAGAAAAAGATTTATAGCTAAAAAAGAAAAGAAATAAAAATAGAAAAATTTTATACATTAATTTGCTTCCTTTAATTGTTTTATTTGTGAAGGTAATGAAACAATTCCACTTAAAACTATAAATATCGCTCCAATATAAGCATATAAATTCATATATTCATTAAATATAAATATTCCAACCAATGATGACCACAATACCTGAAGATAAACTAAACTAAAAACTGATGCATAATGCTTTTGAGCAATCTTAAAAGCAGTAGTAGCAAAAAACATAGCTGAATTGATAAATAATGCTGCAGTTGAAATTAAAAAAAAATCAAAAAAAGTTACTTTTAATGGATTTAATAAAAATAAAGGTATTGAAACTAAGTGAACAAAAAAGCCACCATAAAGAAAATACCCAATATTTGTAGTTACATGATTATATTTATTTACAATAAATGTTGTAATTGTAATTAATAATACCCCGATAAGAACAATTAGGTAATAAATATTAAAGTTTTCAAATCCAGGCTGAATAACAAATAAAACTCCTAAAAAACCAATTAACAAAGATATATAAGTTAAGAAATTTAACTTTTCATTTAGTAAAAAAATAGCAAAAATCGTTCCCATCAATGGTGCAGTCATATTTAATGTTGTGAATTCTGGAAGTTTAATTTGTTCAAGTGTTATAAAAGCAATAAATGGCAAAGGTATGTTTAAAAAACCTCTAAAAATAGGTGGTAAATAATTGGTACATTTTATATTTTTTTTTAAAGTTCCATTAATAAATAAATAAAATGGGAAACATAAATAAATCGGTATTCCATAAAAAATGAAATGATAAAATTTTACATTTGTTTGAGATAAATAATTTATTATTGCATCATTTGTTACAAAAAAAATACCTGCAAAAAATAATAAAATCGATGAATAAGTAATACTTTTTTTCATTACATTAATAATTTAAATTAGATAATATCATTAATAATCATTTAATTGTTTCTTTTGAGCTTGAAGAGATAATAAACCGCTAATAATAATGAATAACGCTCCTAAAATTACAATTATATTTTGATGTTCATTAAAAATAAATATACTAATTATAAAAGACCAAAATATTTGTAAATATAATAGACCAAAAACAGATGAAAAATGTTTCTGTGAATTTTGAAGAGCATAAGTAAAACAATAAAATCCAATAAATACAATAAAATTAGCAAACATAGATAATTTAATTAATTCAAAATCAATTAAAGGATCATAGTAAAATAATATAAAGGACAATAAGTTAACAGGTAATACTCCGTATATAAAAAAACCCAAAGTAGAACATATGTTATGAAATTTGTTGGCTAAGAAACTTTGTAAAGCCAAAGTAAAAGCTCCAAACAATGGGCCTAAGTAATATATATTAAAATTACTAAATCCTGGCTGAAGAATAAATAAAACACCAATAAAACCTAAGGTTATCGAAATTATCGTGAATAAATTAATTTTTTCTTTTAAAAAAATTATAGCCAAAATCATTCCTAAAATTGGTGATAGCATATTTAATGTTGTCCATTCTGCTAAAGAAATATTTTGTAAACTTACAAATAATATAAATGGTATGGGTAAAAAAATTGTACCTCTTATAATTAAGATTGTGTAATTAGATGATGAAAGATATTTTTTAAAATTTCCTGATAAGAATAAATATATAAATAATAGAAATAATAATGGACTCCCAAAAACAACATGATGATAAAATTTAAAATTTAAATAAGATAAATGATCAATAATTGCATCATGAATAACAAAAAATAAACCGCCACAAATTATTCCTGATGAGCAGTATATTATTTGCTTATTCAACATATTTTAAATTAAAATTAGGATTGTATGTATAAAAAATTACTTATATTGTTAATCTAATGAATACAAATGAAATAAAAACTTATCGCTTAATAATTAAAGGAAAAGTTCAAGGAGTTGGATTTAGACATTGGTTTAGTGATTTAGCAATCTCTTTAGGATTAAATGGTTATATTCAAAATAAAGAAAGTAAAGATGAGGTTGAGGCTATTATTCAAGGAGATATGCAAAGCATACTATCTATTACTGAAAAAGCGAAAGATGGTCCATCACTAGCTCTAGTTGAAGGAGTTATTCCAAATAGTATCATTAGTAATGTTAAGTATTCAGGTTTTATAGTTAAATACGAAACTTAATTAAAAACTTGTTTTATAGTTTTATGAAGTGAGTCAAATATTTCATCAATCTGATTTTTAGTAATTATAAACTGAGGACACAAAACAATTGCAGGACCTAAAGGTCTGCAAATTAATCCATTATCAATTGATAAATTTGCAACTTTATCTCCCATATTTAGATGACCTTCAAATGGTTCTTTTGTATCTTTATTTTTTACCATCTCTAATGCAGCCATAAGACCTATACCTCTAGTTTCTCCAATGTGTTCATAATCATTAAATTCATTTAATCTTTCAAAAAAATAGGGTTCGATCAACTTTACATTATCTAATAAACCCTCATTCATAATTACATCTATTGCTTTCAAAGCAATTGCACATCCAACAGGATGGCCACCAGCTGTAAAACCATGTGGAAATTCTTCTGCTTCTTCTGATATTTCAACAAATTTATCTGAAAATTCTTTATTAACTATAACTGCACCCATAGGAAAATACCCAGCAGTTAAACATTTAGATGAGATAATTACATCTGGTTTGATATTGTAGGTTTCACAACCCCATAAATTTCCAGTTCTACCAAACCCACAAATTACTTCATCTGCGATAAAAGGAATATTATATTTTTTTAATATAGGCTGAACTAAATCAAAATACGATTTTGAAGGAGGTATACAACCACCTGCACCTTGAACAGGTTCTGCAACAAAACCTGCAATAGTTTCTGGATCCTCTTTGATGATTTTTTCTTCTAAATTTTTGGCCATCCTAAGTGAAAATTCTTCTTCCGTTTCATTCTCTAATCCATATTTCCAATAATGAGGACATTCAATATGAATAAATTCTTCAGATGGTAAACCAAACTCTTTATTATATGGTTTAGCTGTCATTGAAGAAGCTCCTAAAGTAACGCCATGATATCCATTAATTCTTGTTATAATTTTTCGCCTATTTGGCTTTCCAATTCTTGCATTTAACATCCATAACATTTTGACCATGGTGTCATTTGCTTCGGATCCTGAATTACAAAAGAATACACGACCTTGATCAAAAGGTGATACTTCAATAATTTTTTCAGATAGCTGCAACGTTTCTTCAGACAATCTTCCAAATAAAGAATGATAACCAGCAAATTTTTCATACTGTTTTTTTGCAACTTCAATTAATCCAGGATGGTCAAAACCAGCACACTGATTCCATAGACCAGAATTCCCATCTAGATATTTATTACCTTTAGTATCGTAAACATATATTCCTTTTCCATAAGAAATAACTAAGGGACCTCTTTCATTTAATGACTTCAAGTCAGTAAATCCATATAAATGGCTGGAAGTATTTCTTTGTAACATACCAGTTAAATATTTTTTTTTATTATGAAAAGCAAGATTTTATTTTCAGTTGGGACGATAGGTGTACTTTTTATGATGGCTGGACAATTATCATTCTCTATAAATGATAGTTATGTCAAACTTGTTGTAAAAAATATAGGTGATGACAATTCATTATATTCTGTAATTTTTTTAAGAGGTTTAGTTACATCAAGTCTATTAGGTTTATATTTAATTTTTTTTGAAAAAAAGAATTTAATTAAAATACTATCAATCAAAAGTTTTCATATAAGAGGTTTGTATGAAGTATTAACGGCATTATTTTTTTTGGTTGGATTAATATTACTTCCAATATCTGAGGTATATACACTTTTAATGACTAATCCTTTTTTTGTGACAATTTTTGCATTTCTTTTTCTGGGAGAGAAAGTCGGAATAAGAAGATGGTGTGCAGTTATAATTGGCTTCTTAGGTGTACTAGTTGTTGTAAATCCACAAAATTTTCAATTTAATTATCTGTTGGTGTTACCAATTTTAGCTGCTATTTTTTTAACTATTAGAGATATTGCTACAAAAAGTTTAGCAACTAAATCAAATAGTGTAGAAATTACATTTGTGACAGCATTGTTAATTACTGGGTTTGCAGGATTGGGTTCAATTATTTTTGGTTATCAAGTAAGGGGCGAAGATGTAAATTATATTCTTGCTTCTAGTATATTTGTTTTATTCGGATATTTATTTTCAGTATTAACAGTTTTTTATGCACCACTGTCATTAACGGCCTCTGCAAGATACAGTGTGATTATATTTGGTATGATTTTTGGGTATTTAATACTAGGTGAAACTCCAACTTATAATATGATTGTAGGTGCAATAATTATTACATTAAGTGGTTTATTTGTAATCAAAAGAGAAAAAGAAATAGGTAAAATTAAATAAAAATTTACTGATCCTTACAAAAATTATAAACTTCTTCAACATGACCTTTGACTTTAACTTTATTCCAAGAATTTAGAATTTTTCCATTTTTATCCATTACAAATGTAGATCTATCTATCCCAAAATATTTTCTACCGTACATAGATTTTTCTATCCAAATACCAAGTTTATCACAATTTTTTCCTTCATCCGAACCAAGTGGGTATTTCAATTTATACTTATCTGAAAATTTTTTATTCCGATCAACAGGATCTTTAGAAGCTCCTATTACATCAAAGCCAATTTTATTAAATTTTGTTAAATATTTCTGAAAATCTGCAACTTCTACTGAGCATCCACCAGTTAATGCCTTAGGGTAAAAGAATAAAACTGTTTTATTCTTTAATTTAGATGAATCAAACTCATTGTCGTTTGTTAATTGTAGTTTTATTTTAGGAATTTTTTTCATAATTATACTACTAGTTTAAGACCGTACCCGGCCTTTTTTACTCTTGTTTTAAAATAATTTTTATTAAATTTATTTAAGGTTGGCTTTGTATTTATTTGATTTTCAACTTTAATTCCAGCTTTCTTAATAGAATTTATTTTATTTTTATTATTTGTAATAAGATTAACTTTATTTATTTTTAATAATTTAAGTATTCTAGCTGCAATATTAAAATCTCTTTCATCATCTAAAAAACCAATATTATGATCGGCGTCTATTGTATCCATACCCCTTGCTTGTAGAGAATAGGCTCTCATTTTATTAGCTAATCCTATTCCTCTACCTTCTTGTTCTAAATATAATATAATTCCACCATTATTTCTAACCATGTAATTGATTGATTGATTTAACTGTTCACCGCAATCACATTTTAAAGAATGAAAAATATCACCTGTAAAACAAGCTGAATGTATTCTTAAATTAATAGATTTTTTATTTATTTTTTTTGGATTAACAATTATCGCTACATGTTTATCAGATCCAATATATGATTTGAATATTTTAAAATTAGAATTTTCATTTTTTGGTAGTGGAACTTTTGCACTAGAAACTAATTTGATACTTTCACAAATTAATTCATTTTGCTTCAATAAATCTTTGTAATCAAATATTAAAATTCCATTTTTAAATCCAAATTCATTTATATTTTTGTAATTTTTTTTATTAATTTTTTTAAAAACTAGAGATGGTATCATTTTAGCATTTTTGGAAAGATCAATACAAACATTATGAAAATTTTTAGCTTTGAATTTTTTAATATTGGTAAATTTAATTACTTTATTATTGCTAAGAGGATTGACAAATAAATTTATTATTTGGTTTACATCTGTTTTAGGATTTATCTCAAAATAAACATTACTTTTAATATTCTTATTAAAAATTGATTGAGCTTTTTGTTTAGTAATAAGTAGATATTTTTCATCAATTAAGTGCTTATTGAATTGATTAAAAATTTTACTTTGGGAATGCTCTATATTAAAGAACATCCAATATTCCTTGTTATTCTTAATTATTAAGGGTCTTCCAGTTCTGAGTTCGTTAATTGCCCTATCTATTATAGTTCCTGTATTAGATTTGAAACTCATGAAAACTTTATATAGATATAATTATAATAAAAACAAATGATTACATCAAAAAATATAGGAATTTTATTAGATTTCATAAAAAATTCTAAAAAGAATAGTGATTTATATTTATTGGTTAAAAAAAATAGTATTTCTTTATCATCAAAAAAAGAAAGTAACTTTTACATAAAAAATAATAATCTGGAATCTAAAATTAATATAAGTAAATTTTATCAATCAATCTTAAATATCCTTCTACCGATATTAAGAAAAAACAAAAAATTAGTTATAGCACAGATAGGACAAAGTATTGATGGTAGAATTGCATTAAATAATGGTAATTCACACTACATAAATAATCCCAAAAGTATAATTTATCTGCATTGTTTAAGAAGTATCAGCGATGCAATTATTGTAGGCTCAAATACTATTAAAAAAGACAATCCCCTATTAACAACAAGAAAAATAAAGGGCACAAATCCAAAAAGAATTATTATCGATGGCAGTCTTTCGCTAAATAACAAATATAAAATATTTAATGACGGTAATGAAAATATAATTTTTACAAAAAGTAATAAAAATATTAGATTGAATAATTCAACAATAATAAGATTAAAAGAAAGAAATTTTACTAAAAACTTTATTACGCAAATAAAAAAACTTAAATATAAAAATATTTTAGTAGAGGGAGGATCAAAAACTATTTCAGAATTAATAAATAAAAAATATATCGATATTCTTCAATTTATGATTGCCCCAATATTAATAGGTTCTGGAATTAATTCATTAAATTTAAAAGAAATTTCAAATCTCAATAAAGCTATCAGACCAAAATATAATTTTAATGAATTAGAAAATGAAATTATTGTTAATTTATTTCTTAATAGCTAAAAAATCTGTATTATTTAAAATAAATCTAGAATTTTTTTCTTTAATACATTTTAAACGAAATTTTAACCAATCATCAAAATTAATTTTATTTTTTTGAATAATTTCTCTACAAAAATTTAAGAAATAAATTTGAAATTCATAATTTTTACTAACATCCCATGTAGAGTCTAATACATATGTTTTGTGAGTTCTTTTAAATACTTTATTAATTAATTCAGTACAATCTGGTCCAACGGCCACTTCCCCTATTCCTTTGTCAGATTTTTGATCTTTATTAAAAATATTAAGAATTTTTTTATCATCCTTGTGTTTTGGAAAAAATTTAAAATTACCGTTATAATTTAAGGCAAAGTAGACAATTTCTGTATCAACATTTAATTTATGAAAATTTTTAAACCATGTTTTTGGAAGAATATCTAAAAAAGCAGATCCTGTAACTAAATTATAATCTTTAAAATTTATTTTTTGTAAATTATTAATTACATCAATAATTTTAAAATTAGTTTTTTTTATTTTAGATGATAATTTTATATTTGTTTTAAAATAATTTGTTGATTGATGTGATATGTCTACAAAAGACCAATATTGATTATTTAATAATCGTGACTTAAGAAATCTATAATTAGATCCAGCACCAGAACCTAAGTCAACTATTTTAATTTTTTTTGTATTTTTAAAAAATTTATTAATTAAATATAGTATTCTTTTGTTTCTTGAATTTCTATCGACAGTTTCTCTAAGATTTAACCATTTATTTTGAAATTCATGCATATTAAATTAAATTAACAAATTTCTTAGCTGACTCTAGAGGAGTAAGAAAGTATCTTTTATTTTTATGAATATCAATATTTAGTTTATTAAAATTTTTTTTATTTAATATATTTTTAATAATTATATTTCTAAGATCATTTACTTCAAATTTTTTGAAATAAATAACACCCTTTTTTCCTAGTGTATTTAAGATAGTGTTAGTAAAAAAGGTTATAATTGGCTTTTTAATTATTAATGCATTTGCTAAAGACATTCCAAAACCTTCATATTTACTTACCGAAATGTAACAATCTGTTTTAGAATATAATTTCGCTAATTTTGTATCTGAAATAGTACCGTGGAATATTATATTTCTGTTCATTGAATTTTTAGAAATAAATTTTTTGAGTTTTTTGTAATAACCTATATCTCTTGTCGTATCACCAACAATTTCTAAAATAAAATTATCTAAAGGCTTTAAAACTTTTAATAAAAAAAGATAATTTTTTCTATTTATTATACTTCCACATGTTAAAAGATGAATTTTACTATTATTTTTAAAATTATAATTTGCTAGTCTTTCTATACCAGGTTCAACTACAGATATTTTATTATTTAGAACCTTAAATTCATTTATTAATAAATTTTTTGTATTTTTAGATGTTACAATAAATTTATTTATTTTTTTGAAATTTTCTTTTTCTAATCTCAAGAATTTTTTTGACCTTTGACCTTTAAATTCAAGATATAAAGGATGATGTATTAGCGCGATAACATTATAAGTAAGTATTTTTTTAAAAATGGAATACATTCCTTCTAAAGCTAATCCATCGATTATAATTTTAGAGTCAGGATCAATTTTATCTAAAATTTTTAGAAAATATTTTATATTGTTATTTGTAGGAAAAGGATAATTTTCACTTAGCGCAATTGGTCTAATATTTATATCTCTTATCTTTGCATATTCTAGGATATTTTTTTCATAAATATATCCTCCAGTTTTTGCATTAATATTTCCTGGATAAACAAAATAAATATCAGATTTATATTTAGATAACCTCTTTTTCATATGATGCCCATGCAACATTTGATTCTTGCAAGGTTATTTTAATTTTTTTTAAAGAATTGTAATCTTCAGAGAATTCATTTCTTAGTCTATTCAAGATCTTATTGCAAATATCCTCTGCTAAAAACTCCGTTGAGGTAATTTTTCCCTTAAATTCATCAATCTCATCTAAATTTTGATAATTATATATTTTAAGAATATCTTTTAAAGTCGTGGACACTATTCCTAAATCCATAATTATATTATATTTATTAAGTTTATCAGTGAAAAATTCTGCATCTACTAAATATGTAGCTCCATGCATATTTTGGGCAGGTCCAAATACTTCTCCAGGTAAAGAATGAGCTATTAGAATATTTTCTCTTACTTTAATCGAATACATAATTAATATTTAACTAGATGCATTATTGTATCCTTATTTTGAAGGATTTTATAGTAATCTTTTTCTAAATCAAAAAAATTACTTTCACTAGTAATTAATTTTTCTAATTGTGAATTTTTTAAAGATTTAATTGCTAATTTTAATCTCCCCTCAAAATCATATTTATTTTTCATGTATTTTGGTATTTTGGATACCTGTGAGCTAATAATTTTTAATCTTTTAGAATGAAAATACCCACCTAAGGCAACTTCTCCTTTATTTTTACCATACCAACTAGCTTCTACTATTTTTCCTTCGATAGATAATTTTTCCATTAAAGAATTGAAAACTTTATAATTAGCTGTAGTGTTTATTGCTACATCTATTTTCTCAATCTTTCTTATATCAATAAAATTTAATCCTAAATAGTTGGCAATTTTTCTTTTATTTTTATTATTATCAAAAACATAAACATTTTTATATCCATTAATTTTGAAAAAAAATGCAGTTAATAATCCTACAGAGCCAAGTCCTACAATTAGAATTTTGTTATTACTTTTAGATTGAGCGTCCCAAAAGATATTAATTGCTGTTTCCATATTTGCAGTTAGAACATATTTTCTCAAATTTCCTTTTGGTAAAAAAATTAAATTTTGAATAGAAATTTCATATAAATCTTGATGAGGATAAAGACTAAATATTTTTTTATTTATATATTTCCTTGGACCATCGATAATATTCCCAACATTTATATAACCGTATTTTATAGGTAAATTAAAAGAACCCTCTTGAAAAGGGGCTTTCATTAATTCAAATTGATCCTTACTTACACTTTTAGATGAAACTAATTTTTCAGTTCCCTTGCTAATACCTGAGTAAATAGTTTTAACTAAAACTGTTTTGTTATTTTTATTGTAAAAAAGTTTTTTTTGATAAATTTTAGCTTGTTTTTTTTTATCAATCCATAAAGAATAAGATTTCATAATTTACTTATAAATGTATAATAAAAAAATGCTAACAAACTTTTGGGAAGAATTAACAACAAATGAAATTAAAAAAATAAATAGAAAAACAGTTTTAATTTTCCCATTTTCATCAATAGAACAACACGGTCCGCATCTTCCATTAAATACTGATAAAAAAATTCTTGAAGGGATATTATTAGAATTCAATAAAAAATATAATTCAAATAAATATTTAATTATGCCTGAAATATATTTTGGTTCAGCTGCTGAACATACAGATTTTGATGGAACAATAAGTATTGATTCGTTGGAATTTATATCGCACTCTTTGTCAATTTTAGAAAATGTATGTAAATTGAAATTTAAAAATATATTACTTTTAAATAGTCATGGTGGACAAATTAGCCATATAGATATTATTGCTAAAGAATTGAAATCAGAATTTAAGATAAACATAGTAAAAGGCACATATTTTTTATTTGATCAATTTAAAGGAATTATATCAAGTAAAGAAAAAGACTTTGGTTATCACGGTGGAGAATTTGAAACATCTATTATGTTATATTTATTTCCAAACCTAGTTAGGCAATCTAAAATTTCTAAACATAGATTATCTCCCGATTATTTATCATCTAAAACCATTTCTTATGAGAAAAATATTAAGAAAGCTTGGTCAACTAAAGAATTAAGTAAAAGTGGGATTATTGGAGATCCTAGAAAATCTAATGCACAGATAGGAAAAAAAATAATTGATAGAGTAACACAAAAATTAAATAAAATAATAAATGAGATGTTTTAGATTTTTATTTATCAAGAATTAAATTAAAAAAATTTTTCGTATACCTCATTGTACTCACAATCATATACCTCACAGTTATCCAGCATATATTCAGTTATTTGACTTAAGAATGTACCATGACTGACTAATACAATTTTTTGTAAATTAAGGTTTTTGATAGATAGTAGAAAAGACCTTAATCTCATTTTAATATCATTGTGAGACTCTTGTATAATTTTTTTTTCATTAATAGGTTTGTTATTATTCCACCAAAAATCATTTAAATTATTAAAATCAAAATCCTTAAATTCTTTTTTTAATTTTTTTGGTTGTCTTCCTACATCACATGAGTGGTACAAATGTTCTCTTATTAATGGTTCAATTACAGGGTTATTAGATGGAAAAACAATAGAGAATGTTTCTAAAGTTCTTGTTAAGGGGGAGCAAAAATAATTATCAAATTTGAGATTTTTAATTCTATTATTTAATTTTTTTGCTTGCTCAACTCCTCTTTGAGTAATTCTTGCATCATAATAATAGGTTGGATTATCTAAATCTGATGCTGCATTAGCTTCTGACTCTGCATGTCTAATAAGATATAATTTCATTTTTTAACTATAAATATGATAAACGATCATGCATCAGTAAGTATAAAATTTATCTTTATTTACGGGAAGAAACGGCCAATAGCAATGGCACAATCATAACTAAGGTTGTTAAGACTGATGGATTAAATAACCAATAAAGAACACCTAGAGAAAATATTAACATCCAGAATTCGTTTTTATATAAAAATTTCATTATTTTTTAATTATATTAATTCAAATTATTTTCTACTAATACTTTTTTAACAGTTTCACCCATTACAGAAGGGTTTTTGGAAATTGTAACTCCACACTCTTTTAGAAGTTCTACTTTTTCTATTGCGCTTTCACCATAAGCAGAAACAATTGCGCCAGCATGGCCCATAACACGACCTTTAGGTGCAGTTAGTCCTGCTATATACGCAATCACCGGTTTACTCATATTTTCTTTAGCAAATTGTCCAGCTTCAACTTCTTGTGGACCACCTATTTCACCTATCATTAAAACTGCAATAGTTTCATCATCATTTTCAAACTTTTCAATTATATCTCTAAAAGAACTTCCATTTATTGGATCGCCTCCTATACCTACACTTGTTGAAACACCTATTTCCAAATCTTTAAGTTGTTGTGCAGCTTCATATCCCAAAGTGCCAGATCTACTAACTATTCCTATTTTACCTTCTTTGTAAATGTGGCCAGGCATAATACCTAGCATAGATTTACCAGGGCTAATTATTCCTGCACAATTCGGACCTACTAATCCCATTTTTTTATCTTTTGGATATCTTCTCATGTATCTTTTTATTTTAACCATATCATGAGAAGGAATACCGTCAGTAATAGCCACACACGTTTTAATACCTGCATCAGCAGCTTCCATTGCTGAATCTGCTGCAAAGGCTGGTGGTACAAATAAAATTGATGTTGATGCTCCAGTTTGATCTACAGCTTCTTTAACAGTATTAAAAACAGGAAGATTTAAATGAGTCATACCACCCTTACCAGGTGTTACCCCGCCAACAACGTTAGAACCATACTTAATCATTTCTTCAGCATGAAAACTTCCAATTTTTCCTGTGAATCCTTGGACTAAAATCTTTGTATTTTTGTGAATGATTATAGACATGATTATCCAAGAGCTTTCACTGCTTTATTTGCTGCATCTTCTAAAGTTGATGCTTCAATGTAATTTATATTGCTTTTTTTAAGTATTTCATTTCCCTTTTCGACGTTAGTTCCAGCTAAACGTATAACTAAAGGATATTTAATTTCAATTTTTGATAAAGCTTGAACAATTCCTTCTGCAACCCAATCACATCTGTTAATCCCTGCAAAGATATTAACTAATATCACCTTAACTTTTGTGTCCATAGAGATTAATTTAAAAGCTTTAACTATTTTTTCAGGTGTTGCACCTCCACCAACATCTAAAAAATTTGCTGGTTCACCACCAGCAAGTTTGATCATATCCATTGAAGCCATTGCTAAGCCTGCACCATTAATAATATTACCAATATTACCATCTAAGCTTACATAATTCATTCCTCTGTCAGAAGCATAAACTTCATTTGAATTTTCTTGTGTTTTATCTCTAAGTTCTGCAATTTCGTCTCTTCTAAACATTGCATTATTATCAAAACTCATTTTACAATCTAATGCTAATATTTCATCTTGGTGTGATACGACTAATGGGTTAACTTCAACCATTGTCGCATCAAGCTCACTAAAAGCTTTATAGCAACCAATAATTGTATTTGCAGCTCTTGAGATCAATTTGGATTCAATTCCTAAACCAAAAGCTATTTCTCTTGCTTGAAATTGTTGAATACCAACTGCTACTTCAATTTTAGATCGTATAATTGTTTCAGGTTTTTCTTTTGAAATTTCTTCGACACTCATTCCACCTTCTGTTGAGGCTACAACCATTATACTTTCTGAAGATCTATCAAACACTAAACCTAAATATAATTCGTGTTTGATATCAGTTGCTTCTTCAATATAAATTCTATTTATTATCTTACCCTCTGGACCAGTTTGGTTTGTAATTAATTTTTTACCTAACAATTTATCAGTTGCATCAGCAACTTCTAACGGAGAATTACATATTATAATTCCTCCCGCTTTACCTCTAGCACCTGAGTGAACTTGTGCTTTTACAACCCATTTTGAACCACCAATTTCTCTTGCTTTGTTTTCTGCATTTTCTGGACTATAAACAATACCACCAGTCGGAATTTTAACACCAAAATCAGACAATATTTTTTTTGCTTGATATTCGTGTATATCCATTACTTGCTCTCAATTAATTTATTTATATTTACGATATTTTCAGCCATTCTTGCAGATGCAGCGTCGATCATTCTTCCATCAAGCTGAGCAGCACCCTTTCCTTCAGCAGCTGCTTTTTCTAATTCTAATAATATTTTTTTTGCTTTATCTATTTCTTCTTTAGGTGGGGAAAAAACTTCATTAGCAAGATCTATTTGTGATGGATGTATTGCCCATTTACCCTCAAAACCAATTGCTGCCGCTCTTTTTGCTGCATCAAGATATCCTTGTTTGTCATTAAAGTCTCCAAAGGGTCCGTCTATTGCTCTTAAGCCATATGATCTACAGGTCATTACTAAAGTTGATAAGCCATGATGCCATTGATCACCAGGGTAATCAGGATTTAAACCTCCAATGACAACAGTTCTTGCTCGCATACTTGCAGCATAATCTGCAACTCCAAAGTGTAATGCTTCTAGTCTAGAACTTGATGTTGCAATTGATTGGATGTTAGACATTCCTAGTGCTGTTTCAATTAAACATTCTAAACCTATTCTATTTTTAAATTTTTTATTTTGTTCAATTTGATTGAGCATACAATCAACCATATATACATCAGATGATGAGCCTACTTTTGGAATTAATAATGTATCAATCTTATCACCGACCTCTTCTATAATTTCAATTACATCACGATACATATAGTGTGTATCCAAACCGTTAATTCTTATAGAGATTGTTTTACCTTCTTCTCTCCAATTGTATTCTTTTATTGCATTTATAACATTTTTTCTTGCATCAATTTTATCATTTGGAGATACTGCATCTTCTAAATCTAAAAAAATATAATCGGCATTTGATTTTAATGCTTTTTCAAACATCCTTGGATTAGAGCCTGGAACCGCCAATTCACTTCTGTGTAATCTAGATTTTGCAGGTTTATAAAATAAATGACTCATTAGAGAAAAATTATATATTTGATTAATATTATAAAAGCGATAAAAAAATTTAAATATTATAAAGATATTTCTTTAAGGCAATTTTCATCATTATTTTTTGGATTATTTACAATTTTTGATACTGGATAAAAGTCTAAATCATCCTCGATAACACTTTTGTTTTTATGTAGAAATTCATTTTCATTATCATTAAGAAAATCAAGACCCTCATTATGAGACATAATAAGAGGCATTC
>CACNCX010000006.1 GCA_902619045.1 uncultured Alphaproteobacteria bacterium
TCAATTTTAGGTCTATTATATCTAGGTATCATTTTTTCTACTTATACATCCTTTATTGGAAAAGCTGTATTATTTTTAGATAATGTAAATATTTCATTTCCTTCATCTGTTATTCCAATTGTATGCTCGAATTGAGCAGATAAAGATTTATCTTTTGTTACAGCTGTCCATCCATCATTTAGTATTTTTGTTTGCCATCCACCTAAATTAATCATTGGTTCAATTGTTAAAAACATTCCAGGTTCTAACATTGGTCCCTCACCTGGTTCTCCAAAGTGTAAAACACTAGGTGGGGTATGAAATTCTTTTCCAATTCCATGACCACAAAAATCCCTTACTACAGAATAACCTTTTCCTTCTGCAAGTTTCTGAATTTTATTTCCTATATCACCAATATGTTTACCAGGTTTAGCTTCACTAATACCAATTAATAAAGATTCATAAGTTATTTTCAAAAATTCATAATTTTTTTTATTTGTCTTGCCTGCAACAAACATTCTGGAACTATCACCATGCCAACCGTTTAGAATAACTGTTACATCTACATTTACCATATCACCATCAGATAGAATTTTTCTTTCAGAAGGAATTCCATGACAAACAACATGATTTACAGATGTGCAAACTGATTTTGGGAAACCTTTATAATTTAAAGGAGCTGGTATTGCTTTGTTTTGAATAATTTGATCATGACATATGTCATTTATTTCTTGAGTGCTTATTCCTGGAACAATCTTTTCACTTAAAGAATCTAGAACATCAGCAGCTAAAGAGCCAGCCTCTCTCATGCCCTCAAAATCTTTTTTCGTATGTATTGGGATATTGTTGTTTCTCATTTAAAAAATAATTACTTACGATTAATAAATAATATATAGAAAATATCAATTAATCATATGAGTTCTTTTACTGCAGGAGTTATTATTATTGGTGATGAAATACTTTCTGGTAGAACTCAAGATACAAACTCAAATTATATTGCAAAAAAATTATTAGAAGCTGGTATTAAGTTAGAAGAAGTTATTGTTATTCAGGATGATAAAAAAACAATAATAGAAAATGTTTTGAAATATAGCTCTAAATATTCTTATGTTTTTACTACCGGAGGAATTGGACCAACTCATGATGATATAACTTCAGAAAGTATATCTGAAGCCTTTAATTTACAATATGAAACAAATAAAATGGCTTTTGAGCTTCTTGAAAATTATTATCCAAAAGGTGAATTTAATGAAAGTAGGCAAAGAATGGCCAAAATGCCATTTGGTTCAGAGCTTATTTTAAATCCAATGACTGCTGCACCAGGATTTATTGTAAAAAATATTTATGTTTTACCCGGTGTGCCAGAAATAATGCAAGTTATGTTTGAGGAATTAATTAAAAAAATTAAAAAAGGTAACCCAAAACTTGTTACAACAATTAATACTAATTTATACGAAAGTAAAATTGCAAAAAATTTAAAAAATATTCAAAACAATTATAAAAATGCATCAATCGGTAGTTACCCATATTTTAATCTTGCAGCTAAAACAGGTGGTGTTAACATAGTTGTTTCATCATGGGATATGAAATCTATCCAGCCAATAGTTGATGATATAACTAAGATGATTGAATTAAATGGTGGAAAAAGTTCTATAGTTTGATATTAGTCCAAAATTAGGCCTCGTGGTGGAATGGTAGACACAAAGGACTTAAAATCCTTGCCCTTTTGGGAGTGCCGGTTCAAGTCCGGCCGAGGCTACCAATCTCTAAATTATGTTTGCTTTTATTACCATTGGAACAAATAATTTAAAAAAATCATCTGCATTTTATAGTAAAATTTTAAAACCTCTAAAAATTAAAAAAGTTTTATCTCATAATCGTTATTATGGTTATGCTAAAAAAGAAACTCCTAAAAAAATTGAATTATACTTGATTAGACCTCATAACAAAAAAAAAGCAACCATAGGAAATGGTACAATGATTACTTTTAAAGCTAATTCTAAAAAAACTGTTAATGAATTTTATAAAATCGGAATTAGTCTTGGAGCAAAAGATGAAGGAATGCCTGGGCCCAGACATGGTAAAGATTATTATGCATATTTAAGGGATTTAGATGGTAACAAGATTTGTATTTTTAAAAAAATTTGATCTTAAAAATTAAATTGTTCATTCAAAATTTTATCTTCAATAGAGTGTTTACTATCAAACAATACAGTGCATTTATTTTCATCTGAAGAAACAATATTGACTCTACTAATATCTCTAAATTCAACATTGTCTGCAGTTACGCTAGATGAGCGTTCATCATTATTTAACACTTCAAAATCAATTTTACTCATTTCAGATAACAGAGCACCTCTCCATCTCCTTGGTCTAAAGGCACTGATTGGAGTTAATGCAAGTATATTTGAGTCTAAAGGTAGAATACTACCATGTGCGGATAGATTATAAGCTGTACTTCCAGCTGATGTAGATAACAAAACGCCATCACATATCAATTCTTCCATTTTTACTTTCTCATTTATTTTGATTTTAATTTTTGATGCCAAATGAGTCTGCCTCATAAGAGAAACTTCATTATATGCATATGCCTCAAAGATTTCATTATTAACACTTTGTGCAGTCATTTTTAATGGTTTAAAAGTAGATTTTTTAGCATTGGCAATCATGTCATTTAAATTTTCATTACTAAGATTATTCATTAAAAACCCAATTGAACCAAAGTTTATTCCAAAAAATGGTTTGTTTAGTTTATTAAAATTATGAAGTGATTTTAAAAGTAATCCATCTCCTCCAATTGGAATAATGTAGTCGGCATCTTCCACAGAATTTTGTCCAAATAATTCTGTTAGTTTTTTTTCTGTATTTTTTGCCTCAGGATTGTTTGATGATAAAAAATGAAATTTCATTATCCACCTGTTACGTTCATATGTCTTTTCATATATTTATTAATTTTTTCTCCAATCATAAAATCATGTTGTTTTGGTTTAATATTAAGAGCAAACTTAATTTTTTCTTTTATATAATCATCACTATAATCTTTTCTCATTATTTCTCTAAAATCAACAAAGTCATTCTGACCAAGGCACATGAAAAGTTTACCAGTGCTCGATATTCTTACTCTATTGCAAGAGGCACAAAAATTATTTGTTAAAGGACTTATAAACCCAATTTTATTAGAAACTAAATCACTAGTATAAAATCTTGCTGGACCTCCAGTATTATAATCAATTTTAGAAAATTTATATATTTTGTCTAGTTTTGAAAAAGTATCAGATAATGAGATAAACTGATATTCTCTTGATATATCTGTTTCTTCCATTGGCATTACTTCGATAAATGTAAGATCAATTTTTTTATTACTAGTCCAATTTATTAATTCTTCAATTTCATTTTCATTAAAATCTTTAATTACTACAGTATTAATTTTAATTTTTATGTTGTTATCGAGTGCTTCATTAATTCCATCAAAAACTTTTTCAATATTTCCAAATCTTGTTATTTTATTATATTTTTCAGGATTAATTGTATCTAAAGAAACATTAATTCTATTAATACCATTTAGCTTCAGTAGTTTGGCATATTTTTTTAATAATGTGCCATTTGTTGTCAGTGTTATTTCCTTTAGATTTGTTTTTTCTTTTTTGGTATTAAGTTTTTCAATTAATTTTATAATATCATTTCTTACCAAAGGCTCACCCCCAGTTAATCTAATTTTTTCAACTCCGAGTTCTATAAAGTTGTCACATAATCTTTCAATTTCTTCTAAAGTGAGTATGTCTTTTCGTGGGAGAAATTGCATTTTTTCTTTCATACAATAAACACATCTCAGATCACATCTATCTGTAACAGATACTCTTAGATAATTTACTTTTCTTAAATACTGATCAATTAGTTGCATTTATATTAATTATTTTTAATTCAACTTCTCTAGGGTTAATAGTTTTTTTTCCAACATTTTCAAAATTAATTGTAACGATATTATTAATACATGATTGTACTTGACCAATTCCCCATTCTATTTCTTTGCTGACATTTACAACAAAAGTACCTGGTGTAAGATCACCTATATAAAAATCTGACATTTAAAAAAATTAACTAATTCTTTTTTCTGCTTTTTCATGCATTTCTTGAGCTTCTAAACTCAATGTTGCAACTGGTCTTGCTTCTAATCTTTTGATACTAATTGGATCACCTGTTTCATCACAATAACCATAAGATCCATCTTCAATTCTTTGTAGGGCGGCATCTATTTTATTGATCAGTTTTCTTTCTCTGTCTCTTGTTCTGAGTTCGAATGATCTATCTATTTCTTCAGATGCTCTATCAGTTATATCGGGTTTTGCTTCGTTTTCATTCTGAAGATTAGTTAGAGTCTGAGATGATTCCTTAAGTAAATCATTTTTCCAACTCACTAATTTTTGCCTAAAATATTCTTTCATTTTGGCATTCATGAATTTTTCTTTCTGAGTTGGTTTATAATTTTTAGGTAATTTAGTCATAATTTTAAAAAGTTGCTGATTTATCAAATGATTTTATTTATTCAAGCAATATTGAAATTTTATTAATTATAAAAAATTCATATTTTTCAATATTTTAATCAAATTTTCGTAAAAGAACAAAAATAGAACTTTTAAAAATAGAACAAAACGTGTACAAGTAAACATGATTTGCAAGAATCTTAATAAAAACATAGGAAATTAATGGAGAAATTAAATGTCTCAAGCTAAATTAAAAGTAGTAAATAACGAAAATTCAATGGATAAAGAAAACAGAAGTAAATCTCTAGAAGCCGCTGTAAGTCTAATAGAGAAAAATTATGGAAAAGGCTCAATAATGAAATTGGGCTCTAAAACAAACGTAGATATTGAAGCAATATCTACCGGTTCATTAGGGCTGGATATAGCACTTGGTATTGGAGGAGTTCCAAAGGGGAGAATTATTGAAATTTATGGACCTGAAAGTTCTGGTAAAACTACTTTAGCTACTCATATTGTTGCAGAGTCACAAAAACAAGGCGGCAATTGCGCATTTATAGATGCAGAGCATGCTCTAGATCCAGCATATGCAAAGAAATTAGGTGTAAATTTAGAAGAATTATTAATTTCCCAGCCTGATACAGGAGAACAGGGTTTAGAAATTGCTGATTCTTTAATTAAATCTGGAGGTATTGATGTGCTAATTATTGATTCAGTTGCAGCACTTGTACCAAGAGCTGAATTAGAAGGCGATATGGGAGATTCTTTACCTGGTTTGCAAGCTAGATTGATGAGTCAGGCTTTAAGAAAACTTACAAGTTCAATTGCTCAATCAAACACTCTAGTTGTATTCATAAATCAACTTAGAATGAAAATTGGTGTTATGTTTGGTAGTCCTGAAACAACTACAGGGGGTAATGCTTTAAAATTTTATTCTTCTGTTAGAATGGACATTAGAAGAATTGGAGCAATTAAAGATAAAGATGAAATAATTGGAAATCAAACTAGAGTTAAAATAGTTAAAAATAAAGTCGCGCCTCCATTCAAAGTTGTTGAATTTGATATAATGTACGGAGAGGGGATATCTAAATTAGGTGAATTAGTTGATTTAGGTGTCAAAGCAGAAATTATTGATAAATCAGGATCATGGTTTGCATATAAAAATACTAAAATAGGACAAGGTAGAGAAAACGTTAAAAATTTTCTTAACGACAATCCTACTATAGCTAAAGAAATAGAAAATCAAATTCTACAAAATGCTGGAATAGTTGAAAAAGCTATGATGGAAGGAAAAGTAGAGAATAAAGAAAAAGAAAAAGAAGCTAAAGAAACTGAAGAAATAAAAGAATAGTAAATATTATTTTTGTTTAGCGCCTATTTCAAAATAGGCGCTTTTTTATTTAGACAATAGAGTTTTCAAGTTATAATACCTTTACATGAATTCTAATCAGATTAGGTCGACATTTCTAAATTATTTTAAAAAAAATGGACATGAGGTTATTCATTCTAGCTCTCTAGTACCAGATAATGATCCTACACTAATGTTTGCTAATTCTGGAATGGTGCAATTTAAAAATATTTTTACAGGTAAAGAGACTAGAGATTACAACAGAGCGACTACAGCTCAAAAATGTGTAAGAGCAGGCGGTAAGCATAATGATTTAGAAAATGTAGGATATACGACAAGACACCATACTTTTTTTGAAATGTTAGGTAATTTCTCTTTTGGAGATTATTTTAAAGAGTTGGCCATAGAACTAGCTTGGAATCTGATTACCAAAGAATATTCAATAAATAAAGATAGATTATTAGTAACTGTTTATTCTGATGATCAGGAAGCTTTTGATTTATGGAAAAAAATAGCTGGATTGTCAGAACATAAAATTATTAAAATAAGTACTTCTGATAATTTTTGGTCAATGGGTGAAACTGGTCCTTGCGGTCCATGTTCTGAAATATTTTATGATCATGGTGATAAATACGAAGGAGGCCCTCCAGGTTCTCCAAACGAAGATGGTGATAGATTTATTGAAATATGGAATTTAGTATTTATGCAATATGAGCAAATATCTAAATCTGAGAGAATAAATCTACCAAAACCCTCCATAGATACTGGGATGGGATTAGAGAGAATGACAGCTCTTCTAGATGGTTCTAACGATAATTATTCAACAGATTTATTTCAACCGATTATAAATGAATCAACAAAACTATGTGGCGATGAAAATTCAATAACAAATCCTAGTCACAGAGTAATAGCAGATCACTTAAAATCCTCCTCTTTTTTAATTGCTGATGGAGTAATGCCTTCAAATGAAGGTAGAGGATACGTCTTACGAAGAATAATGAGAAGGGGAATGCGACACGCTCATTCTTTAGGTAATAAAGAACCTGTATTCCATAAGCTATTCCCTATTTTTTTAGAGGGAATTAAAAATTCATATCCTGAATTAGATAGAGCAAAAGATCTCATTACTAATACATTAATGAATGAAGAAACTAAATTCAAGGAAACTGTTGAAAAGGGAATTAAAATTTTAGATGAGGAAATTTCTAACTCAACAAATATATTTAATGGAGAAGTAGCATTTAAATTATACGACACCTATGGATTTCCCTTAGATTTAACACAAGATTATTTGAAAAGTAAAAATATTGAAGTCGATATAAAAACATTTGAACAAAAAATGTTAGATCAAAAGGAAAGAGCAAGACAAAGTTGGAAAGGTACAGGAGACATCGAGGATGAAGGCATTTGGTTTGAAATAACTTCTAAAATAGAACCAACAGAATTTTTAGGATATTCTGATATGGAAGCTGATTGTAAAATAATTTCAATCATATCAGAAAGTAAGTCAGTAGATAAAATTAAAAAAGATCAAGAAGCAATTATAATATTAAATCAAACACCTTTTTATGGAGAAAGTGGTGGTCAGGTGGGAGATCATGGTTTTTTTGAAAATGATAGCTTTAAGTTTGAAGTTATGAATACTACAAAAATATTTGGAAACTATTTTCTTCACAAAGGTAAAGTAATTAGTGGTGAATGCGAAATTGAAGATACTATTAAAGCAAGCATTAATACAGTGAATAGAGATTTTATTAAATATAATCATTCTTCAACTCATTTATTACATGCTGCTCTAAGAAAAATACTGGGCAAGCATGTCACGCAGAAGGGCTCACTTGTAAATTCAGAAAAACTTAGATTTGATTTTAGTCACAATAATCCAATTGAAAAAGATCAACTCATGAATATTGAAGAAATTGTAAATGATCAAATTCAAAAAAATGGAATTGTTGAAATAAAAATTGTGGATCAAAAAAAAGCTATTGAAGAAGGTGCGATGGCATTGTTTGGAGAAAAATATAGTGATGAAGTAAGAGTAGTAACAATGGGTCAAGAAAATGAATCATTCTTTTCAAAAGAACTATGCGGAGGAACTCATGTTCTTAAATTAGGGGAAATAAGTAAATTTAAAATAACTAATCAATCTAGTGTTGCGTCTGGAATAAGAAGAATAGAGGCTGTATCTAATGTTGCAGTAGATAAATATATTAAAGAAATAGAAAAAAATTTATTAGAAAAAAATAAAAACCAAGATAATCAAATTGAAGACTTAAAGAATAAAATTAAAAAGATTAATTCTGATTATAATTTTAAAAATCAATCTGAAGACAAAGGTTTGTTAATTAAAGAATTAATTCAGATACACGAAAAATTAAAACAAAATATGTCTATATCAAAAAATATTGATAATATTGTTGTAAAAAAAATCAAAGAATTAAATTTCATATACTTGATTGCTGAAGACTACCCTAATAAATCTTTGAAAACATTTATTGATGAGCAAAAAAAACAATATAATAAAAATAGTGTTTCGTTAATAATTTCAAATAATAATAACAAACTATCTATAGTGCTAGGAGTTACTGAAGATATTACAGACCTTTTTGATGCTTCAAAAGTAATAAGAGAAATTTCGATTATTCTAGGTGGCAAGGGTGGGGGTGGTAGAAAAGATCTTGCTCAAGGAGGAGGATCAGATGTTAGTCAAATTAATGAAAGTATAAAATACGTAGAAGATAAATTAAATTCTATTAGTTAATTTGAAAATTGTTTTTTATTGCGCTTAAAAAATCTTGAGTGTTTAACCATTTCTGATCTTTGTTAATTAATATTGCTAGATCTTTTGTCATTTCACCATTTTCTACAGTTTTGATACACGTTTCTTCTAATTTTTTAGCAAAATTTATTAATTCATTATTACCATCAAATTCTCCTCTAAAACTTAAACCTCTTGTCCAAGCAAAGATTGATGCAATAGGATTAGTTGAAGTTTCTATACCTTTCTGATGATTTCTATAATGTCTTGTAACAGTTCCATGTGCTGCTTCAGCTTCTACTGTTTTACCATCTGGGGTCATTAAGACACTTGTCATTAAACCTAGTGATCCAAATCCTTGAGCAACAGAATCTGATTGAACATCTCCATCATAATTTTTACAAGCCCAAATAAAATTACCTTCCCATTTTAAAGCTGAGGCCACCATATCATCGATTAATCTATGCTCATAAACTATGTCTTTTTCTTTAAACTTATTTTTAAATTCATTATCAAATACATCCTGAAATAAATCTTTAAATCTTCCATCGTAGACTTTTAAAATAGTATTTTTAGTAGAAAGGTAAACTGGCCAACCAAGGTTAAGTCCATAATTAAAACATGCTCTAGCAAAGTCTTTAATTGAATTATCTAAATTATACATTGATAGGGCTACACCAGGTTTTTCAAATTCATATACATCTTTTGTAAAACCTTCAGATCCATCTTTAGGTTCAAAAACCATTTTAAGAGTTCCTGGTTTATTAATTAATGTGTCAGTCGCTCTATATTGATCACCAAAGGCATGTCTAGCAACTACAATTGGATGATTCCAGTTTGTAATTATTCTTGGAACATTTTTGCATATAATTGGCTGTCTAAATATTGTTCCTCCCAGTATATTTCTTATTGTTCCATTGGGAGAACGCCACATTTGTTTTAATTTGAATTCCTCTACTCGATTTTCATCAGGAGTAATTGTTGCACATTTTATTCCTACACCATATTTTTTCACCGCCTCGGCAGCATCTATTGTGATTTGATCATTTGTCTCATCTCTTTTAATCACTCCAAGATCAAAATATTTGATATCTATATCAAGATAGGGCAAAATTAATTGTTCTTTGATGTACTCCCAGATGATTCTGGTCATTTCATCTCCATCCATTTCAACTACAGGGTTTTTAACTTTTATTTTTGCCATTTAATTAATATATTTTTTAATTGATCAACCGTATCTATAATGTGAAAACTGTTTTGTAAATTTTTATTTGAAAAATTTTCATCTTCAAAAAATTTAAATTGCTGAAATAGATTATCCCAGAAATTATTTTTATTAAAAAATATTATTGGCTTATTATGAATCCCCATTACTTTCCAAGATACAACTTCTACTATTTCCTCTAAAGTACCTGTTCCTCCTGGTAATGCTAAATACGCATCACCTAACTCAAATAGTAACTTTTTTCTTTCAGACATATTATCCACTATTTTTAATTCATCTATATTTTCAAAAATTATTTCTCTTTCAGATAAAAAATTTGGAATAACTCCCGTAACTCTATTTTTATATTTTTTTGCAGTCTTAGCAACCACACCCATAATACCAACTTTTGCCCCACCGTAGACAATATTTATTTTAAATGATGATATTAATTTGCTAATTTCTTCTGCATCTTGATAATATTTATTACTTAATTTATCTGAAGATGAGCAATAGACAGTAATAGATTTAATAGTCATAAATTTAAATTTTTATTAGAAAAAATTTAACTAGAAATTTTATTCTTATACCAATTCTTAATGTTTTCTCTAAACATTAATGCTGATGGCGTTACAACTAATGTAAGAAATGTTGCAAAAAGTAGTCCAAATACTATAGCTGTTGATAATTGAACCCACCACTGAGTATCTGGCGAACCTCTGGTTATTTCTCTGGATATAAAGTCAACATTTGTCATTGTAACCATTGGTAACAATCCGAGTACTGTTGTAGTTGTTGTAAGTAAAACTGGTCTAAGTCTCTGTGCTCCTGTTTTGATAATTGCTTCTCTTATACTAGATGTTTTAGTCTTTAAAAAATCAAATGTATCAATCAATATAATATTATTATTTACAACTATTCCAGCAAGAGCAATTACTCCAACTCCTGACATAACAATACCAAATGGCTGTGCTGTTACCATTAGACCTATAAAAACACCAGCTGTGGACATTACTACTGCAAAAAGAATTAAGAATGCACTATAAAAGCTATTAAACTGCAAAAGAAGTATCATTAGCATTAAAAATAAAGCTACACCAAAAGCACCTGTTAAAAACTCTTGAGCTTCTTTTTGGTCTTCATTTTCTCCTATAAGTTCTGCCCTTACTTTATTATCTAATTCATAACGTGGTAAATCTAATGTTCTTCCTCTCCAAGACGGAGCAGTATCTGAAATTCCTAACACGTACTCAAGTTCTTTTACTTTTCCATCCGGATAAGTTCCAGGCTCTACATCTGCCTGAATATTTATAGCATTTTTTGAGTCTACTCTAATTATATTTCCTGTTCTACTATTTGGAACAATTTCTACAAAATTGGATATTGGAACTAAACCATTTGAAGTAGTTACTCTTAAGTTATCAATTCTATCCAATGTTCTTCCTTCGTTTGGATAACGAAGATAAAGTGGTATACTTTCATTACTATCATCAGGTCTATATTCACCAAGTTTAAGACCGTTTGTTGCAAGTTTAATTACATTACCAATTGATGTAATGTTAGCTCCAAACTTAGAAGCTTGTTTTCTATCTACATTAATTTCCCATTCTATCCCAGGTGCTGGTAAATTATCTTCTACATTCATTAACTTTGGATAACTATCCATAAATTTTTTAAGCTTAATTCCTTCAGCAATTAAAAGTTGTTTATTATCACTGGTTAATTTAATGTTAATTGGTTTACCTTCACCAGGACCACCTTGTTGTTCTCTTGACTCTACTTTAATCCCATTGATGCTTTTTGTGGCTTCCAAAATTTCTGCAAGAATTACTTTTGATTTTCTTCTTTTATCCCAATCTGTATATTCCAAACTTATTGATCCAATAAAGTCTTCTGATGCCTCTGATTGTTCACTTACATTTCCACTTAAAGAATAAATATTTTTAAATTCTTGTCTTTCCGATTGAAGTTTTAAAATAATATTCTCAACTCTTGATACATAATCTTTTTTTTCTTCAACTGAGAGATTACCTCTTGCAAAGACTACAATTTTTGCAAGATCTGGTTCAACATCTGGGAAAAATTCTACACCTTCTCCAACTTTAGTATAGGTGTAGTTTACAGCAACTAATATTACTAAAGCACTAATCATCACCTTTAAAGGATGAAATAATAAGAAGTTTAATACTTTTGCATAAAATCCAACAAAACCAGTTACGTTTAAAACAGGTTCATTTGATTCTGAAGATAAGATTTTTGCATTTTTAGAAACTAATTTATCTGTAGAATTTACATTTTCTGAAATTTTATAAACTCTTGGTATAATTCTTATAAATACAAATATAAATAAAGCGAAGCTCAGTAAATATTTTCCAATTGTTATAAATAAACTAAAACTTTCAAGATTTAATAATCCAAATCCATAAGATAATAGATTGTAAAAAATTAATGATATTAGTAATGGTACAATAAATTGCAGAAGTATTCTTGAAACAGTATTTAAAATAGATCCTAAAACTGGGACAAACAGTAATGCCATAAACAAAGAAGATATAAGAACGCATATAAGTGTAATTGGTAAATATTTCATAAATTCACCAGCTATACCAGGCCAGAATATTAAAGGTAAAAAGGCCGCTAGGGTAGTTGCAGTCGATGATATAATTGGTAGTGACATTTTTTTTGATGCGTTTGCGAAAGCATCTTTTACACCAAGACCTTCTTTCATTTTTCTATCTGCATATTCAACAACAACAATTGCTCCATCGACTAATAGTCCTACAGATAAAATTAGAGCAAATAATACTACTATATTAATAGTAAAACCCATTACAGACAGAGCTAATAAACCTGATAAAAACGATCCTGGAATAGATACACCAACTAATAAACCAGATCTAACACCTAATGCTCCTAAAATAATAATTAAAACAAGAATTATAGCTGCTATGACGTTATTTTGTAGACTATTTAACATAGTTTTAATTCCTTTTGATTGATCATTTCCAAAAGAGATTTCAACATTTTCAGGAAAACTTTTAGCAGTAATTGCAGTTATTCTTTTTACTTCTTCAATAGTATTTATAATATTTTCACCAATTCTTTTGGAAACATCAATAGTTATTGAATTAGATCCATTTACATTTGCATAAGATTGCCTATCTTCGAATGTTCTTTTAACTTCAGCTATATCTCTGAAAGTAATAACTGAGTCTCCGTTAGTTTTAACAGGAGTATTTAATACATCTTCAATAGTTTCGTATAAACCTGGAACTTTAATATCAAAACTTCCGTCACCAGTGTCTTGACCACCAGCAGATACCATTTTATTATTTTCTCTAACAATATTAATAAGACTCTCAAGATTGATGCCATAGCTATCAACTGCAGTTGGATTAATTAATATGTCAACCTGCTCATTTCTTTTTCCGCCTATTTTAGCTTCTAAAACACTAGGAATTGTTTCTATATCATCTTGCAAAATATCAGCTAAATCTTGAAGAGTTCTATTAGGTACATCTCCGCTTAAAGAAATGGATAAGATAGGAAATGTACTTATGTTAACTTCGTTAACTGTTGGTTCATCTGCTTCACTAGGTAGATCACCCTTAGCTCTATCAACTTTATCTCTAATATCAACCATAGCTTGATCAGAATCAAATCCAGCATCAAATTCTAATAAAACATTACCGCCACCTGAATAAGCTGTTGACCTTACTTCTCTTACTCCTTCAACAGTTTTAACTTCATCTTCAATTGGTTTAACTAAAAGTCTTTCAGAGTCTTGTGCAGAAATACCATTTTGACTTAGTGAAATATAAACTATTGGTATGCTTACATCAGGAGATGATTCTTTGGGCATTGTGATATAAGTAGATGCACCCGAAAAAATAATAAAAATAAGTATTCCCATGAAAACTCTGGAATGGCTTATTGCATAGTCTATAATATTAATTTTCATTGAGATTAGTTTATTGTTTCACCAATACTAATATATTCTTGTCCACTTACAATTAAATTTACTGTCTCAGGTAATCCAGAAACCCACATGCCATCTATTGTATCCTTAATTGTTTTGGTTGGATAGAAAGTAACTTTATTATCATTATCTACAGCTTTAACGCCTACAGTCCCATCGTCTAATAAAGTTAATATAGAAGGTGGTATTTTGTGAGCTTTAAGCTCTGAACCTTTGATAAGAATTTTAGTTGTTATGCCACTTTTATAAGAGAGATCTTTGTTATCAGCTTCAATAGTAATTTCGAATGTTCTAGTACTAGTTTCAGCTGAGGGAGAAATGAAAGATATTATTCCATTTTTTTTAATACCATTACTATCTTCGATTAAAGCTTTAGTACCAACACTCACTTTATTTACATCAAATTCAGATAAATAACCTTCAATCTTGATAGGGTCTAAGTCAATTATAGTAAATAGGGGAGCGCCTATTGAAATGAATTCAGTTTCCTCAACCATTTTTTCTGAAATAATCCCATCAAATGGTGCCTTGATATTAGTTTTTTCTATATCAAGTTTTATGTTCTTTAAAATTGATTTTACATTTGAAATTTGAGCTTCAAGGTTTGCTAAGGTAGATTCAAATTTTATTTTAATATCTTCTCTATCAGCTTGAGCATTGGCAAGATTAAAAGATGCTAAACTTAATTTTGATTTTGAGCTTAAGCCTTTATCAATTAGTTGTTTTGCAGATGCATATTCAATTTCATACAATTCAATTCTTTCAACATTTTGTCTAAGTAGATTATCTCTGTTTTTTTCATTTAAAATTAGTTCTTTATTAAGTCTTTCTAAATCTTTTTTTGCACTAGAAAGCTTTTCATTTCTATCCTCTAGTGAGATTGTAATCATTTGATCATTTTGAGATACTCTATCTCCTCTTGCAAATTGAATATTATCTATATTGCCAGATGTTTCAGATTTAACATCAATTTTTTTATTATGAATAGTTTGACCTTGTAATTCAATAGATTGATCAATTAAACTGGAAGTAAATACCTTTGTTTCAACAGAAAATGTAAATTCTTCATTATCATTATTTTCTGTATCTTGAGAATATGAAGTTTCTGTTTCAGTCCTAGTTTCTGTATCATCGTCTTGAGCAACAACATTGTTTGAAAATTGACCAGAACCAATCCATCCAACAACAGCGGCAAGTATTATGAAAGCTATAAATATTGATCTTTTCATTAAATATCGTACATGTCATATATATTAAAGTTACTAAAAAACAATTTTTTGTTAGCTTTATTATCTTTTATGAAATCAAAAAACTGGCTTAATAGACAAAAAAATGATCAGTTTGTAAAGAAAGCTAAACATTTAGGGTATATAAATAGAGCTGCGTTTAAACTAGAAGAGATTGAGCAAAAATATAAAATAATTGAAAATTCAAAAGAAATACTAGAGCTTGGATCTTCTCCAGGAGGTTGGACTCAAGTCATCTTAAATTATAATCCAAATACTAAAATAACCTGTTTTGATTTATTAGATATGAAAATGAATAATGAACGTGTTACTTTCTATAGAGAAGATTTTTTAAAATATAATTTTATTAATTTAAAAAATAAATTTGATTTAGTTTTATCTGATGTAGCACCAAATACCACTGGTCATCAATCAACAGATCATCTGAGGATAAGTCAATTAATATATGAAGTCATAGACAGATTAGAAATAATATTAAAAAAACAAGGTTCATTTATATTCAAAATTTGGAAGGGAGAGGAAGAAAAGGAAATTATAATGATACTTAAAAATATTTTTGATAAAGTTGATTATTTTAAACCAAAATCATCAAGACAAGAATCAAGTGAAATATTTATAATATCAAGAGGATTTAGATTGAATGAAGAGTAAATTAGAAACTATTTTAATTGTAGATTATGGATCTCAATACACACAATTAATAGCAAGAAGAATAAGAGAGTTAGAAGTCTTTTGTCTAGTCTATCCTTTTAATAAAATTACGAAAAAAATTTTAAATGAAATCAAACCATCGGCATTTATATTATCTGGAGGACCTAGATCAGTACTAGACATAAATGCTCCTAAATTAAATCAAGAAATTTTAAAAATGAAAAAACCAGTTTTAGCAATTTGCTATGGTATGCAATTAGTAACAAAAAATTTGAAAGGTGTAGTAAAACGCTCCACGCATAGAGAGTATGGTCACACTATTATAAATATTAAAAAAAAATCACTTTTATTTAAAGGAATTAAGAAACAAAAAATCAAAGTATGGATGTCTCATGGAGATAATATCAATAAAATACCAAAACTTTTTTCAATAACTTCTTTATCAAATAATAAAATTATTTCATCTATTGAAAATTATAAAAATAAAATTTATTGCCTTCAATTTCATCCTGAGGTCTATCATACAGATTTTGGTTCAAAAATAATTAATAATTTTGTTTTCAATATTGTAAGTATAAAAAATAAATTCAAAATTCAAAAATTTATTGAAAATAAAGTATCAGAATTAAAAAATGAAATTAAGAATAAAAAAATAATCTGTGGTTTATCTGGAGGTGTAGATTCCACAGTTACTGCATATTTATTAAGCAAAGCCGTTAACAAAAATCTCTATTGTATTTTTGTTGATCACGGTCTTCTAAGAAAAAATGAAGCTAACGAAGTGAAAAAAATTTTTTCCAAAAAATTTGGCAAAAACTTTACTAAAATAAATGCTTCTAATATTTTTTTAAAAAATTTAAAAAATGTTTCTGATCCTGAGAAAAAAAGAAAAATTATTGGCAAAACATTTATAGAAGTTTTTGATAAAGCAGCTAAAAAAATAACAAATGTAGATTATTTGGGGCAGGGGACTCTTTATCCTGATATTATAGAAAGTATTCCATTTTTTGGAGGTCCAACAGCTAAAATAAAAAGTCACCATAATGTTGGGGGCTTACCTAAAAAAATGAAATTAAAAATTGTGGAGCCATTAAGAGAATTATTTAAAGATGAGGTAAGAAATGTTGGAAGGCAATTAAAAATAGATAAACATTTACTTTTAAGACATCCTTTCCCAGGTCCAGGTTTAGCAATCCGAATACCTGGGGTAATTGATAAAAAAAAGATCTTAATTCTTCAAGAGGCAGATCATATTTTTATAGAGTATCTAAAAGAGAAAAATCTTTATAATAAAATTTGGCAAGCTTTTGTTGTTCTTTTACCAGTAAAATCAGTAGGTGTTATGGGGGATGAAAGAACATACAATTACTCTGTTTCACTTAGAGCTATTACTTCAGTGGATGGAATGACAGCGGATTTTTATATGTTTACAAATAATCAATTAAAAGAAATATCATCTCGTATAATTAATAATGTTAAAGGTATTAACAGAGTATTATATGACTTTACATCTAAACCCCCTGGAACCATTGAGTGGGAATAATATAAATAATTGATTTTGTTATATTTTTAAATTTAAGATTTATGTATGCATTTTAAGAATTACTAAATTGCCTATATCGTATTATTAATAAAACACATTTAAACTAACCTCAGATTTAAATTAGGAGGTATAATCAAATGAAAATATTTTTAATATTTATTACTTCAGTTCTCTTATCTTTCAATAGTTTTGCAAATACTAAAATATCTTTTGCTTTAGATTGGAAATTTGAAGGACCAAGTGCACCTTATTTCTATGCAATAGATAAAGGACATTTTGGTGAAGAAAATTTAGAAGTTGAAATATCTGCGGGTAAAGGATCCTTAGATGCAATTCCAAAGGTTGCAACAGGAGCTTTCCCTATTGGCTTTGCAGATATAAACAGTTTAATCAAATTCTTAGATCAAAATCCTGGAGCGCCAGTTATGGCAGTTATGATGGTTTATGATAAACCTCCATTTGCAATTGCTGGAAGAAAAAGTCTTGGTGTTACAACTCCATCTGATTTAGAGGGAAAAATTCTTGGTGCGCCACCACCTGATGGTGCATGGGCACAATTCCCACCATTTGCTTCTGCAAATAATATTAATGTTGATAATATAACAGTGGAGCCAGTAGGTTTCCCAACAAGAGAACCGATGTTAGCTGAAAAAAACGTTGATGCTATAACAGGATTTTCATTTTCAATGTTTTTAAATTTAGTTCGTCTTGGTGTTCCTGAGGATGATATATCAATAATGTTGATGGCAAACTATGGATTAGAATTATATGGTAATGCCATAATAGTTAACACTGATTATGCGGATGCAAATCCTGAAATAGTTAAAGGTTTTTTAAAAGCTGTATCTAAAGGATGGACTGATGCTATGAAAAATCCTGAAGAAGCCGTGAAGAGCATGGTTGAGCGAAATCCAGCTGCTGATTTAGCTTTAGAAACAAGAAGATTGATACTAGCAATAGAAGGAAATGTTAATACTGATTACGTAAAAGAAAACGGTATGGGTAATATTGACATTGCAAGAATGGAAAAAGCTTTAGGACAGTTAGCAGAAACATACGAATTCACATCTGATCCAGAGATTTCATCATTTTTTACCGATAAATATTTACCTTAATATTTTTTTATGGGGTAGACTATTTCTACCCCATATACTAATCATAACTTATGCATATCAATATTGAAAAGGTTTCTCATCAATATGAAACTAAACAAGGTATGCTTCCTGTTTTAAAGGATCTTTCCCTATCAATTAAAAGAAAAGGTTTTACCGCTATAGTTGGACCTTCAGGTTGTGGAAAATCTACAATAACTAGATTAGTCAGTGGATTAATTAAACCAACTCAAGGTAGTATTTTTATTTCAAATAAAAAAATTACATCCCCACTTTCTACTGTAGGAATGGCTTTTCAAAATCCAGTTTTGTTAGAATGGAGAAATGTAATTAAAAATATAATTCTTCCACTTGAGATAGTATCAAAAAATATGACTTATAATCAAAAGAGATCGAATGCATTAGATCTGCTTAAGTTAGTGGGATTAGAAGAATTTGAAAATAATTTACCATCTGAATTATCTGGTGGGATGAAACAAAGAGTTTCACTTTGTAGATCTTTAGTTCATAGTCCAGAGGTCTTAATTTTAGATGAGCCTTTTGCAGCTCTAGATGCATTTACAAAAGAAGATTTGTGGGATGTTATGCACAAATTAAAAAAAGAAAGAGACTTCACATGTATTTTAATAACTCATGATTTAAGAGAAGCTGTTTATTTAGCTGATCAAGTAATTGTTTTATCCGGGAGACCAGCTTCATTACAATACGACGTTAAAACTAATTTTAATGAAGAAAAAAAACTCTCTGATTTATATTCATCAGAAGTATCACAATTACTTGCAACACTTAGAAATCAAATCGAAATAGCTCAGAATAAAAATGATTAGAATCAATAATTTTATTATACCTTTATTTAGCCTTATAATTTTTTGTTTGTTATGGGAATTGTTGGTTTGGTATAATAACTGGCCAAATTATAAAATGGCTTCCCCTTCAGATTTATGGCCAGCATTTTGGAAATTTAAACATCTCTTTTTAATTTACGGTTGGGAAACTTTTTGGAGAACTGTTGTAGGATTAATATTATCTGTTTTGGTAGGATTAAGTTTGGGTATTTTGATGGGGTTTTCAAAAACTATTAGAATAGGCTTATATCCTATTCTTGTTGGTTTTAATGCTATTCCTAAAGCAACAGTAGTTCCAGTAATTGCATTAATATTTGTTGGTATGCACAATATGAATACAATTATAATTGTAATTCTTATTTCATTTTTCCCCATCTGTGTTTCAATTTCGATTGGATTGTCAACTTTGGAAAGAGAATATGAAGACATACTTTTATCTTTAGGTGCGAATAAATTTGAGATTTTTTATAAAATTGCTTTACCAAAAACATTACCAGAATTTTTTGGAGCATTAAAAGTATCAACAACACTCGCTTTTATTGGAACTAATTTGATGGAAATTATTGAACCCCATGGAAAAGGATTAGGACATTTGTTTGATAGTGGAAAAATTAGCGCAGATTATCCGTTAATGTTTGCAGTATTGATCACATTGGCTGTTATGGGAATATTTTTATATTATATTGTAGTTTATCTTGAAAATATTTTTGCTGGTTGGGCCATTAGAAAATAAAGTGTAGAAAGATAAAGTTTAATAATACAAAATGTTAAATAAAATCGTTAATATTTAATTTACTAACTTAAAAATATTTCGATTTAAAGATGATATCAGTGCGTCTAAACTTTCAAATTTCTTGTTTTGATTTTTTGATTTTAAATTATAAAAAATTTTTCTTTTTTTTCTCTCAAGTGATTTGTTTAGTACGCATTCTGGAGCTGCTAGACTATGTTTAAATATATAAAAAAATGCATTATTTTTATTAAAATCAATAGCATAGTCTTTCCATTCTCCATTAGAAACTCCTTTAGAATAAAGATTTAGGATTTTGGCGAGTTCATCTTTGGAAAAGTAGAGATTGTGATTGTTAGTTGAAGCACTAGATGTTACTAAGCCCATAAATTAAGAATATAACAAAATTTTATGCCTGTAAATGCTCCAAATGATAATTTAGATGTATTAGCACCATCATTTAATCTTAAAAATGTTGATGATCAGATGGTTTCTTTAGATAATACAAAAGGATTAAATGGCACTGTGATTGTTTTTATTTGCAATCATTGTCCATATGTTAAAGCAATTGCAAGTAGATTAAAAAAAGATGCTGATGAGTTACTAGAGCACTCAATAAATACAATTGCCATTATGTCTAATGACGTAATTAACTATCCCGATGATTCATTCGATAATATGAAAATTTTCTCTGATAAATATAAATTCAATTTTCCCTATCTTTATGATGAAACACAAGAGGTGGCAAAAAATTATAATGCTGTTTGTACTCCAGATTTTTTTGGTTTTGATAAAGACCTTAAATTAAAATATAGAGGTAGAATAGACTCAGGTATTATGAATACAAATCAAAATTCAAATATTGAAAGAGATCTTTTTAATGCAATGATTAAAATCAAAAATGAGGGAGTAGGTCCAAATAATCAAATGAATAGTATTGGTTGTTCAATAAAATGGAAATAGTATGAATCAAGAGAATAAAGATCAAAATTTATTTAAAAAAATACAAAATTTTATTTTTAATAACTACATACAATTAATAATTTCATTTGTAATTTTGCTAATTATATTTATTGGCTTTCAAACATATAATTATTTTAAAATTCAAGATATTAAAAACTCAAGTATAAGTTTTTTTGATATTACCCAAGATGATCAAAATGATTTAAGTAGTTTAGAAAAATTAATTGATGATGATAATATTTTTTCTATTTTATCAAAATTAAAATTAATTCATCAAAATAATCAAACTAAAAACTTTAGCTACTCTAATGAATTGTATAAACAATTACTTGAATCATCAAATTTAGATGATCTTTACAAATCGGCTATCGCTGCAAATGCTTCATACACAATGATTAATGCATCGTATGAAGAAAATACTAATAATTATTTAAATGATATATCAATTTATATAAATAATATTAACGATGAGTTGGATAGTTATTTTTCTATAAAAAAAGAATTAGAATATTTATTAATCATTACAGAAATTGATTTAAATAAATCTGAATATAGTAATTCAAAAGCTTTGGATAAATATAATGAAATACTTAATTCAAGCTTAGTTTCTGCCTCTACAAAAGAAAGAGTTAAAAAGATTCATGAGTTTCAGCTTTATAAATAAAATATCGTTATATCTATCTTTCATATTTATTTTTTCATGTCAGGATACGATTTCATCATTAAGAAATAATGAAAATATAGTTTCTGAAGATTATACCTTTCAATTAGAAACAGAAGAATTTTTAGATTTTAGTTTTTTTGAACAGTACGCAGATAACATAATTGATAATTATACACATAACGCATCTGACTATAATTTTATAGATAAAGATTTAGCTGTATTAAAAATTAATAACTATCAATCAAAATATAACAATATGGAGCCGATAAATGTTATATACCTCGATGAGAGTATTTACTCATTCAATAAAGATGGGGAACTTCTAAAGTTTGATATTAATAATGGAAAGTTAATTGAAAGAATTAATATTGATTTAGATCAAGAAAAAAAAGTACCTATATCTTTTTCTCTTTATAATAATGATTTTATTATAGCTTTTAAATCAGGAGAATTAGTTAGGATTAACAAGTCAGGACAAGTTATTTGGATATTTAAAAATAAAGATTTGTTAAATACTCCAGTCAAAATAATTGATGACTATTTAATAATATTATATCCAGAAAAAATAGTTTTTTTATCAATTTTAAGTGGAGATATAATTTATGAGAAAACTTTTAAATCAAGTAATATAATTCAATCTTCAGGAGGTAAGATTGTAAATTATTTTAATATCATTTTCTTTATACTACCTAATAGTGAATTTAATTCATTAGACACATATTTATTCGAGGAGCATAGTTTCAATTTTGACAATATTGAACTTAATACTTCACTTAATAATCTTAAGGATCAAATACATCTTTACAAAAATTTTCTAGTTTATTTTGATGATGGAAATATTATTCATACTTATGACATAAATGAAAACAAGTTTATATTAGTTGATTTTAGAATAAATAACTCGTCTTCAGCTGTTTTATTTAACAATTCACTAATTTCTAAAAATGATAATTTTGTTGAATTTTATAATATTCAGAATGGAAATTTATTCTCAAAAATTAATATTAACAAAATACTGAATAAAAAATCAAAAATAATAAACTCTTTAATCATAAATAAAAATATGCATTTATTTACTGACAATGGTGAAATAATTATTTTAGATCAAAATCTTGAAATTCAAGAAACGGTTAATCTTAAAATTAAAAATATTAATAAAGTTTATAATTATCAAAATAAAATTTTTATAAGTACTGAAAAAGGTATTACTTACATTTATTAAAATGAATATATTAATTATGGGAATGCCAAATGTCGGCAAAACATCACTTTATAATTTAATTACAAATAAAAATAATAATATTATTCATGATACCATTGGCACAACAAGAGATTGGCATGTATCGCCTCTTAAATCAAATAGTAATATTGATGTGTATGATACACCCGGAATAATTAATCAAAAAAGTTTAGTAACAAAGAGTGTTAGTAACATAATAAGGAAAATAGATATTTTTATTTATGTTATTGATTATAAAGATGAGAATTACTTTATAGATAAAGAATTGATCAATGAATTAAGAAAATTTAATAAGGAAATATTAGTTATTATTAATAAGGATGATAATTTAAAAAAAGATAAAAAAATTGATAACCTTGGTATAAAGAATATTTTTTTTATCTCATGCTCACATAATATAGGCATCGATGTCTTTTTAGAATTTTTATCAAAATATGATGCTAAAGATAATAAGTTAATAGATTACGATTTTTCATTAGGTTTATTTGGTAAAACAAATGTAGGGAAAAGTACTCTTTTAAATAAATTAGTAGGATTTGAGAGATCAATTGTTAGCAATCAACCAAAAACTACAACTGATATTGTTTCTTCTTCATATAAATTTAAAGGTAATACATATTCAATTAAAGACACTGCAGGTTTAATAAAAAAAAATAAAATTGATAAAAATAGTCTTGATTTTTATGTCACAAAAAAAACTTTATCAATTATCAATGAAATTAATTTAAATATTTTCCTTATTGATATTGAACAAGGCTTTGATACTCAATCTAAAAAAATATTTAATTTAATTTATCAAAAATCTAATATTTTATTATTTATAATTAATAAAACTGATTTAGTTAAAAAAAATAAAAAGAAAGTAATTAATGAATTAATTAAGGATATTAATTATGAATTTTCTCAATCTAAAAATATAATTATTATACCAATTTCAACACTTAATAAAAAAGATATTTTATTTTTAAAAAATAAGATTCGTGAACTTATTTTAGAAATAAATAAAAATATACCAACTTCACAAATTAATAAGTGGTTAAATCATGTTGTTGAAAATAATTCTCACCCAAGAATAAATGGAAAAGAAGTTAAATTTAAATATGGCACTCAGGTTTCAAAAAATCCTTTAACAATAAAAATTTTTTCAAACTTTTCTAAAGAAATATCTAATTCATATAAAAGATATTTGCTTAATAATTTTTATAATTTCTTTAAAATTAAAAGTAGAAATTTAAAAATTTTATTTTCTAAAACTAAGAACCCTTATGATTAGTAATTATTGATCTGTACTCGTATAACTCTCAATAAAGTTATTATTATATTCAGAAATTTGCATGAGAATATTTGAATTTTCTACAAAAAATAAATGAAAATTTTTCAATATCTCAACATCATTATTGTCAGTTAAATACAATACACTACTGTAAATTATATATGAAAATAGAATACCATATAAGATTCCAAAAAATTTATCGAATATCACTCCTAAAATTTGTTTATCTAAATCACTATTTAAAAATTTTCTTATTCTTTTTAATATAAATAAACTAATTAAAAAAATTATTGGTATTGAAATAATTATACTTACAACGCTTACAAACTGTTCAAATCTTTGTAAAAAATTAATATTTAAAAGTTGTTCGCTTAAAAAATTTGAAAGATATTGATAACTATATATTGTTACAAATACAGAACCAACCCATGTTAGTAACCCTAATATAGAATTAATGAATCCTTTCCAGAAACTAAAAATAACAATTACTGCAGTTAAAATTAATACTACATAATCGAAAAATATTAATTCAAAGTTTAAAAAAGTCATTTTTGATATTTCATTATTGATGGTAAAGTAATTAGTACTCCTATCATAGCAAATATCATTGCTAAACTAGTAAATAGACCAAAATAAACTGTAGGAACAAAGTTTGATAAACAAAGAGTAATGAACCCTGCAGTTATTGCAATAGATGTAATTAAAACTGCATTACCTACAGTTAAATGTGTTTTTTCAATCATTTCACTTTGATTTCTACCTAATTTTAGATTTTCCTTGTAACGATAGATATAATGTATTGTATTATCAACGGCTATACCAATTGATATTGCTGCAATTGTAATTGTCATTATATCAAGTGGTATTTTAAGTAATCCAATTAAACCAAGAATAAAAGTTGAAGCAAAGATATTTGGAATTATTCCAATTATACTTAATTTTAAAGATCTAAATAATATTACAAACATTATAAAAATAGCTAAAATTACAAAACCTAAGGATTTTATTTGTGAGCTAAATAAAGATTTTAACATGTTATTATATAATACTAATAGACCGTTAACTTTAAATTCTTCCAAGTTATCAAATTCATTCAATAAAAAAGAATTGATGTCGTTAATAAGATCATTTCTTTTAATATCTTTCGAATCTTTGACTCTTGTAGAAATTTTTATCATGTTTTTTTCAACATTTAGATAAGGATCAATTAAATCAGTTTTATAATCAATAGGTATTTCATTATATAATACTGATAATTCAAACATTGATAAATCACTTTTGTTTATTTGATTTGCTGTATCTATAAGTGAATAAATTGAAGTAACTTTCCCAATTTCTATTCTACTTTCTAAAAATTGATGAACAAATTTGATTGTTTCAATTTTTTCATTTGTGAACCAAATATTATTTTCTTCTTCAAACAGATCATCTGAAAAAAAATCATCTTCAATTTCTAAATCATCTTCTTCTTCAGTTTTTATTGTTGTATCAGTTATTTGATCATCATTTTTGAATTTAAGAATAATGTCTAATGGTGTAGTTCCACCCAATTCATTATCTATAAGATACATTCCTTTATAAATTTCTGTATTTTTTTTAAAATATTTTATGAATGAGTTTTCAACATTCAGATTGGTAATGCCATATAGAGATATGAAAAATATTAGAAAGTTTAATCCAAGAATATATTTACTATTCTTATATGCAAAAGGATAAAAAGATTTTAAAAAACTTAAATTTAGAGAATAGCTTTTTTCCTCCTTTGAAAAGAAAGAAACAATTAGAGGTAAGATTAGAAATGATGAAATTAAAACTATTAATAATGCTATTATCATTATAATTCCAAAATCAATTACAGGTTTAATATCTGATAATACTAGTGATACAAAAGCAACAATTGTAGTTAGAAAGGTATAAAAACAAGGCCAAAACATCATTCTAAAATTTTCAATAATTTTTATATCCCTTTGTAAATAATTATTCATTATATGAACATTCATAGAAATAGATAAAACAAACATTAATGATAAGAAGTTTGCTGAAACTGCTGTAATTTCAAAATTAATAAAACCAGCTAAACCTATTGACAAATAAACTGCACTAATTGACGTAAATAAAATAGCAAATACCCATTTGACTCTTCTAAAAATTATGAAAAGAATTAAAATTATAATTAAAAGTACAATTAAACTGAATGTTAAAATATCATTTTTTACATAAGAAATAACATCACTTGATATCATTTCTACCCCACCTAAATAGTATGTAAAATCTTTGTTGCTATTAGTAGTAATATTTCTTATTTTTTTAATTAATTCATTTCTCTCTTTGTCTATTTCTGTTTTTATGCTGTAATATTTTCCTTGAGTTAGGTATAAATTTTTGTTTTCTTTAAGATCAAGTGCTTTATTGTTTTCATTAAGGAAAATTACAATAGAAGTTATATTTTTATTCTCATTAATAATTTGATCGCTATAAATAGGACTTTTTGCAAACTCATTTAAAACATCTTTAATTGCTAAATTTGTATCTATTATAGTTTCATAATTATCATTTGCTAAATCTAAAAGGTTAGTTTCATTTAAAAGAAGAATAGGGGCTTTATTAATATTAAAAACAGAATACACCTCTGGTAATGCCGATAATTCTTTGCTTATATTTTCTATTTCATTTAATAATAACTTATCTATTTTATCATTACTTTTAATAGCTATTACAAGACTATTTTTTGTAGGAAATACATCTTGATAATAAGAAAAATATTTAAAATCTTCATCTCCTTGTGATACCAGACTATCTGAAGACGCATCAATTCTGAAATCTCTTATATAAAAACTTGTAAATATTAACGATGCAATGAAAAAAAATAATAAAATGATTTGTAATTTTTTACTCATATTTTCTATAAACTCTTTTTCCTATAGAGGTCATAATTTCATTAGGTATAGTTTTGCATAATTTTGCAAATTTATCTATTTTATGCTCGTCATTTATAATGTCCAAATACATTCCTATATTCAAATCATGACTAGATTTTGAAATATCTACAGTAAATGTATCCATTGAAATTCTACCAATTATCTTAAATTTATTTTTTTTAAAATAAACATAACCTTTATTGCTTAATGATCTAGGTATGCCATCCTCATAACCAAGGCCTACAATTGCAACTTTGATTTTTGTTTTTGATTTATAAGTTCTATTATAGCCAACATATTGGTTTTTATTAATAAACTTAATTTGTATAATTTTTCCTTTTAAACTAACTACATTTTTAATTCTTTTACCTAATTTTTTATTTTCAAAACCTCCATAAATACCTATTCCTGGTCTAATCATGTCATATAAATATGATTTATGTAAAATAGCACCATGAGAATTAGCTAAACTAAAAATTATTTTATTATTATTAATTTTATTTTTTAATCTAGTAAAAATTTTCTTTTGTTTTACATTGTAATTATTACTATATTCATCAGCGCTTGATAAGTGACTTATAATTAATTGTATATTTTTATTTTTAAAATTTATTTCTTTTGTTTTCTCTATTGGAATTCCCAATCTATTTATTCCTGTATCGACATGAATGGCAAATTTTAATCCAGTATTCTTAATTCTAATATATTCCTCTATACTATTAATTACTGGAATAAGGTTTGAATTAAAAAATCTTTTTAAATTGTAATCTTGTATTCCATTTAAAATAAAAATATTTATTAATTTGTTTTTATTTTTTAATTTTAAACCTTCATCTAATGTAGCAACAAAAAAATGTTTACAGCTATTCTTTAATAAGAGATTAAATACTTTTTTATCTCCCAATCCATATGCATTTGCTTTAATTGTTGGTGCAACAATTAAGTTTTTCTTTAATTTTTTGAAAAAATTATAATTATAGATTAAGTTATTTGTGTTTATATTTAAGATACCACTTTCTTTAATCACTCGATAATATTATCATAATCTTTCGATGTTAAGTCACTGAATTTTGTATAATTTGCATCAAAGTGCATTTTTATTGATCCAATTGGGCCATGTCTTTGTTTTGCTATAATTATTTCTGCTTTATTATAATTTTCATTAGTTAGTTGCTGCCACCTTGAGACTCTTTCATTGTATTTCATATCATCTTCTTCGGATTTTCTAATTGGCTCTAATCTTTCTAAATAATAACTTTCTCTATATATAAACATTACAACATCGGAGTCTTGTTCAATTGTACCACTTTCTCTTAAATCAGATAATTGAGGTCTTTTATCCTCTCTTTGCTCAACTTGTCTAGAAAGTTGGGATAAAGCAATAATTGGAATATTTAACTCTTTAGCTATAGATTTTAGCCCTCTTGTTATTTCTGATATTTCCTGAACTCTTCCATCATTTCTATTGTTTGATGAAGATGACATTAACTGCAAATAATCAATAATTATTAAGTTTATATCATGTAATCTTTTCAATCTTCTTGCTCTTGCTCTTAAAATAGGAATTGTTAAAACAGGATTATCATCAATTATTAAATTTAAGTTTTCTAAATCTGCAGATGATTTAGCTATTTTATTAAAATCATCTTTATTTAATTCTGCCTTTCTCATTTTATCACCAGAGATTTTTGTGCGTTCTGCTAATATTCTTGTTGCAAGTTGCTCTGAAGACATTTCTAAAGAAAAGAAAGCCACCTTACCCCCATCTATAATTTTCTTATTTCCAAATTCATCTTTTTCTTCCTGATATTTATATGCACAATTAAAAGCAATATTAGTGCCCAAAGCTGTTTTTCCCATTGATGGTCTTCCAGCAATAATAATTAAATCAGATTTATGTAATCCCCCTAATTTCTTATCTAAATCTTTAAAACCTGTCGGGACACCTGCTATTTTACCCTCTCTTTTGTATGCTTCACTTATAATATCAACTGCCCCCTGAAGAGCATTGCCAAAGTTAATAAAAGATCTATCTGTATTTCCAGATTGGGAAAGGTTATATAAATCATTTTCAGCATTCTCAATTAGATCTTCTGCTAAAATATTATTTTCCGAGCCTGTAGTCTGGATGATATTATGTGCTACTCCAACTAGATTTCTTTTAATATATAAATCATAAATTATTTTAGCATAATTATAAGTATTTTGAGTTGAAGGAGCGCTGTCTTTAAGCTGATTTAGAAAATTTAGCTTATTATAATTGTTATTATCATCCGGAAGATAATTTTTTAGAGTTATTGGAGAGACAAGTACATTTTTTTCTAATAAGTTTTTTATTGTTGAAAAAATAATCTTATTTGTTTCGTCTACAAAATGAACTTCATTAAGAAAATCTGAAACTTTTTCATAGTTTCTATTATCCCATAATATACACCCTATAAGAGCTATTTCAGCCTCTATATTGGAAAAATTAATTTCATCTGAAGAATTTTGTTTAGAATTTATTAATTCAACAGACATTAATACTAAATAAACTATCTAAAAATAATCAACAACAATAAGAAAATAATTTTAGTTAATAAAATATTAATAGTGTGAATAAATTAGTTTTTATTTACTTGGATCAGAAATTCTTCAGCAATATCCTCGTAAGGATTGATTTCAATAGTATGCTCACCAATTGATTTTATCTGATTTTTAATAACAAGGTCATCAGATTTAACCTTAAGGTTATTATCAGATAAATAATCTATTATTTCTTTTTTTGAGATGGATCCATAAAGTTGATCCTTCTCATCAGCCTCTCTACTAAAATGTATTTTAATTTTTCTTATTTCTTCAAGTAATTTTCTTGCTTCAGTTAGTTTTGCTTCTTCTTTTATTTTAATCTCATCCTTTATTTTATCATAATGCTCAATATTTTTTTTATTTTCTCTAAGCGCCATATTATTAGGGAATAGGTAATTTCTAGCATAACCGGGCTTTACGGAAACTATATCCCCAACTTTACCTAATTTTTTTATAGCTGTTGTTAGAATGACTTTCATTGCGAATATGATTTATTTGTATATGAAATTAGCGATAAAAAACGCGCTCTCTTTATTGCTTTAGATAATTCTTTTTGTTTTTTCTTTGATACACCTGTTATTCTACTTGGAATAATTTTACCTTTCTCAGTAATGTATCTGGATAAAAGTCTTATATCTTTATAATCAATTTTAGGTGAATTAGGTTGACTAAATGGACAAAATTTTCTTTTATTTTCAAATGGGGAGTTTGATTTTTCCTCTCTTTTATTTTTAAATTTATTTTTTTTCATAATTTAGTATGGTTGGAAGTTCTTGATGTTCATTAACTTTTATGAATATGTGCCTTAACAAATTTTCAGATTGGTTTAATTCTTTAGTTATATCTTTGATAATTTTACCAGAAGCCTCAATTTGAAAAAAATTATAAAAAGCTTTTTTAAATTTATTAATACTGTAACTTAAATCCCTTAAACCCCAATTCTCTTCATTAACAATATTTGCAGATTGTGATACAAGCTTAGTTTTGAAATTCTCAATTTCGGATTTTAGATTAGTTGTTGATAATTCAGGATTAAAAATTAAAACTACTTCAAATTTATTCATAAAACTCCATGGTTTATCTTATAAATATAAATCTATAAGAGAAGTTGAACTTGCATATATTAAAATTTTAAAATAAATCAAGCTTTAATGACAACTTTTGTATTTCCAGGACAAGGAAGCCAAAATATTGCTATGGGCAAGGATTTTAATGACAATTTTAAAATCGCTAACTTGGCATATCAGGAAATAGAGGACTACAGTCAAATCAATGTAAGAAAAATAATATTTGAAAATGAAGGAGGTAAATTAGATTTAACTCAGTTTACTCAAATATGTATTTTCGCAACTTCATATGTTATTTTCAAAACATACTTAAATGAAACAGATTTCCAATTAAATAATATCAATGTTATGATGGGTCATTCCCTTGGAGAATACACATCCTTAGCTTGTAGCAATAAAATAAGTCTTAAGGATTGCTCAATTATTCTTAAGAAAAGAGGTGAATTAATGAATAACGAAGTAATTGAAATTGAAACAGGAATGGCTGCATTGATTGGAAAAGACTCAAATTATGTTCAAAAAATTATAGATGATAATAATTTTGATTTAGAAATTGCTAATGATAATTCTCCGATGCAAATTGTTATATCAGGTGCAAAAAAAGAGTTAAATAAAAGCAAAGATATATTTTTAAATAACGGTATTAAAAAGTTTGTAGTATTAAATGTTTCAGCAGCTTTTCACAGCAAATATATGCTTAAAGCACAAGAAATGTTAAAATTAGATATTGATATATTAAATTTTTCCGAAAACAAAATTAGAATTATTTCAAATTATGATGCAAATATTTACAATGACAATGCATTTATAAAAAAAAATTTGCAATTTCAAATGGCAAATAAGGTTAGATGGTCTGAGAGTATTAAAAAACTAGAGGAAATTGAAGAAAAAAATATTATAGAAATTGGTCCAGGAAAAGTTTTAAGTGGTTTAATTAATAGAATATCAAAAAATTTTAACATTAAATCAATTAATGAAATTGGGGATTTATCAAAATGAATGAAATTAAAAAAATTTTTATAACGGGTGCTTCTGGAGGTATTGGTTCAGCAATTTGTAAAAAATTTATAACTAAAAACTATACCTTAGTTTTAACTGCTTCATCGAATGAAAAAATTAGTAAATTAAAAGAAATTTATGGCAATGATAATTTTTATTTCAAAGTAAATCTAGCTGACTCTGAAAATCTTGATATTTGCTTAAATGAAATTGCAAAAAATCATAAAGATATTTCTGTTATTGTTAATAATGCTGGCGTTACTGAAGATAATTTAATATTTAGAATGAAAGATGATCAATGGAATAAGGTTATTCAAACAAACCTAAATTCAAATTATCAAATAATTAAATCTTTATTACCTAATATGCTATCTAAAAAATATGGAAAAATTATTGGGATTTCTTCAATTGTTGGCTCTACTGGTAATCCTGGTCAAGCAAACTACGTTGCTTCAAAATCTGGCATGATTGGTCTTTATAAATCAATTGCTTCTGAAGTTGCAAAAAGGAATATTAATGTCAATGTAATTTCACCAGGATTTATTTCTACTAACATGACTGAAAATTTAAATGATCAACAAAAACAAACTTATCTTTCAAGGATACCAATGTCTAGATTTGGAAAGCCAGAAGACATTGCTAATTTAGTATATTTTTTAGCTATAGAAGATTCTTCTTATATAACTGGTCAGAATTTCCATGTTAACGGTGGAATGTTGATGGTTTAATTGGTTGACATACATTGAAATAATAATCTAAAAAGCATTTATTATAAGGAGAAAATTATGAGTGAAATTCAAGATCAGGTAAAAAAGATTGTTGTAGATCATTTGGGTATTGATGAAGCAAAAGTTGTTCCAGAAGCAAAATTTATAGATGATTTAGGCGCAGATAGCTTAGATACTGTTGAACTGGTGATGGCATTTGAAGAAAAATTTGGTATTGAAATACCTGATGACGCTGCTGAAACTATTCAAACAGTTCAAAATGCAATAGATTACATTCAAAGTAAAAAATAAAACTCGATAAGCAGGATTTATGAGAAGAGTTGTAGTTACTGGAATGGGTTTACTCACGACTCTAGGAAATAATTTAGATACATCTTGGGATAACTTAATTAATTGTAAATCTGGAATTAAGAAAATTAACCATTTTGATGTTTCAGACTTACCTTCTAAAATAGCAGGTTATATTAATAATAATCCAGAAGATGAAAATTATTTTAATAAATCATCTTTTTTGGAGCCAAAAGACCTTAAAAGAAACGATAGATTTATACAATACGGACTTTTAGCTGCAAAAATGGCTATAGAGGATGCCGGACTTATTAATTTATCTGAAGAAGAAAAACTTAAAGTTGGGGTTTCTGTTGGATCAGGAATTGGTGGACTTGAAACTATTTATAATGGATCTCTAACAATAAATAGTAAAGACAATAAAAAACTATCACCATTTTTTATTCCATCATCTTTAGTAAATCTCTTATCAGGTCAAATTTCTATAAAATTTGGTTATAAAGGACCAAATCATTCAGTCGTTACTGCCTGTGCAACAGGTGCTCATTCTATTGGAGATTCTGGTGAATTTATTAAAAGAGGTGCAGCAGATGTTATGATTGCTGGAGGATCTGAAGCAGCTGTTTGCAAATTGGGTATTGCTGGTTTTTGTGCAGCAAGGAGTTTAAGTACCTCTTATAATGATAGACCTGATGAAGCATCTAGGCCTTGGGATAAAGATAGAGATGGTTTTGTTATGGGTGAAGGATCAGGGATAATTGTTTTAGAAGAAATGGAACATGCAAAAAAAAGAGGCGCAAAAATTTATGCCGAACTAATAGGATATGGAATGTCAGGTGATGCCCATCATATAACATCCCCATCTGAAGATGGTGACGGAGGATTTAGGGCTATGCAAGAAGCTTTAATTATGGGCAAAATTCCATCAGAAAAAGTCAACTATATAAATGCTCATGGAACTTCAACCAAAGTAGGTGATGAAATTGAGCTTAATGCAATACAAAGATTATTCAAACATAATATTTTTGTAAGTTCAACTAAATCATCTATTGGACATCTTTTGGGAGCTGCTGGAAGTGTTGAATCAATTTTTTCTATTATGTCAATTAATAAAAAAATTTTACCCGCAACTTTAAATTTACATAATCCAATTGAAACTAGTAACGTAAATTTAATTCCAAGTATACCTTTGGAAAAAGAAATAAAATATGCCTTAAGTAATTCTTTTGGTTTTGGAGGAACTAATACTGCATTATTATTTAAAAGTATTTAGTTTACTAATAGTTACTCTCTTAATTACATTTTTTTTATACACTTTCTATGTTCTTAATAAAGACCTTGATATATCTGAAAGATTAATAATAATTAAAAAAGGTGAAAAAATTGAAAATTTTCTAAGTCAAAATATTAATGATCTTTCAAAAATAGAATCAATTATTTTAAATTCCTATTTCAAAGCATCAAATATATTATTGAATAAATTTATTCATTTTGGAGAATTTAATGTTGAGAGTAATGTATCTGCAATAAATTTATTAGATATAATATCTAATCCAAGCAATATTATAAATAGAATTACAATTGTTGAAGGGTGGACAAATAAACAACTTAAATTTGAATTATCAAAATATTTTAAAAATATAAAAAATGTTCCTTATGAAGATATAATTGCTGATACTTATTTTTTTGAAAAAAATTCTAATTTTGAAACATTTATGGAAAATCTAATTACAACTAAATCAAAATATATGAATAATTTTAAAGATAACATCGTTTATAAAAAATTTACAGAAAATGAAATAATGATTATTGGCTCAATAATAGAAAAGGAGGGTTTGGGTACGGAAGACAAAAAGAAAATTTCTTCAGTAATTTTAAATAGACTAAATAAAAATATGAAACTTCAAATTGATGCAACTGTAATTTATGCAATAACTAAAGGACAATACAATTTGAACAGAAAATTATTGTTTAAAGACTTAAAAATAGACCACCCTTTTAATACATATATTTATAAAGGCTTACCTCCAAAACCCATTTCATATGTGGGAAAGGAAACTCTTGATATAATATTTGAAAATTATAAAACTGATTTTTTGTTTTATTTTTTTAATAATTCTTTAAATAGACACATATTTTCTAAAACATACTCAGAACACAAAAAAAAATTAAATGAATACAGGAATAAAAAATAAATTAATCATAATCTCATCTCCATCAGGTGCTGGTAAAACAACACTATGTAAATTATTGATTAAAAAAATGAAAAATATCAATCTTTCAATTTCTTACACATCCAGGAGTAAAAGATTAAATGAAGTTAACGGAAAAGATTATTATTTCGTATCCAAAAAAAAATTCGAGAATCTAAAAGAAAAAAATTTTTTTATTGAAACTGCAAAAAATTTCAACAATTTATATGGCTCTCCATATAAAAATATAAATAAATCTATAAAAAATAATCAACATATTTTATTTGATATAGATTGGAAAGGCGCAAGAAAAATCAGAAGAAATTATAATAAAGAAAACATTTTAGATTTCTTCATACTTCCACCATCTAAATCTGAATTAAAAAGAAGATTAAAAAAAAGGGGAAGGGATAATAATATGGAAATTAATTTAAGATTATCATATGCTATCGAAGAAATGAAACACTATAATGAATATAAATATGTTCTAATTAATGATAATGTAAAAAATACAGTTGAAGATATAATAAAAATAATTGAGTACAATAACTTAATTAGTAAAAATAAAAAACTACTTCAATCAAAGTTAAATAAAATTATAAATCCATAGCAATTCATCTATTGTTAATTGATTAACTCTTTTATTTAGAATGATATTTTCTGTTTTCTTTATTTTAAGATTTTTATATATTTTTTTTCTAACATTTTTAAAAATTATATCTGCAAAATTATTAGCTTTGTTTATATCTACATTTTTATTTTTAAATTCAAACTTTACAACAGTTGATTTTATTTTAGGTTGAGGAAAAAACACTTTTGGTGAAACTTCAAAATGTCTTAAATAAGATGTCATAATTCTTGTTAAAAATTTATATTTATTCATATTATTAATATTATAATCAAATTTTTCTGCTACTTCCTTTTGAATCATAAATACCATTTCAACAATATTTTTATTGAAGGTAAATAAATACAAAATTACTTTTGTACTAATATTATATGGTAAGTTAGAAATAATTATTAAATTTTTAAATTTGTTTAAATTTAGTTTAAGAATATCACCTTCTATAATCACTATTTTTTTATTATTAGAATATTTTTTTTTTAAGAAAGTTATTAAGTTCTTATCTTTTTCAATAATATATAATTTTTTTGGCTTATTTACTAAAATATTATCAGTCATAAACCCATAACCTGGACCTATTTCTAAAACCGTATTATTTTTTAATTTTGCTAAATTAACGATTTTTTTTGAAATATTTTTGTCTTTTAAAAAATTTTGACTAAGTGATTTTTTTGCTTTTATCATTAATTTTTCTATTTTTCTTAATTTTCTTAATTAAGTTGTAGCAATTTAATAATGAGAGATTAGAAATATTTTTAGACCCAATTAAATTATAAGCTGTACCATGATCTGGAGATACCCTTATAATACTTAGGTTGCCAGTATAATTGACTCCAGAGAATTGACTTATATATTTAAAAGGTATTAGTGCTTGATCGTGGTAAATAAAAATAAAACAATCGTACTTTTTCATATTACTTTTAATTAACATACCGTCAGGAGAAATAGGGCCATCAATTAAAATTTTTTTATTTTTTAATGATTTAACAACTGGTGTAATAATCTCAATTTCCTCTCTACCAATTTTACCACTTTCCCCTGCATGAGGGTTAAGTCCAGATATTATTAATTTTGGTTTTGTAATTTTAAAATCAATTTTTAATGTCTTATTTAAATTTTTTATTTGATTATATAGTAATGTTTTGTTTGAAATTGCTTTAGAGATATCTTTTACTTTAATATGGGTAGTTATTGGTGAAATTATTATTTTTTTATTAAATAATATCATATTAGAATACTTTTTCTTATCCAAATTCTGAAAATATTCTGTATGCCCTATAAATTTTTTATCAATTTTGTCTTTTATCAAATCTTTTCTTAAAGGAAGAGTAATTATACCAATACAAATATTTTTAATACAAAATTGATAAGCAAATTTTAGTGACTTATAGGTGTTCTCTTCATTATTTTTTGCTTTATAAGAAAATATATTTAAGTAGCCATTTTTATAATTTAATTTTTTGGATTTTTCATCAAGAAGATTTATTTTTAAATTAATTTTTCTTTTTTTTAAAAAAATTTTTAAAAAATTGATATTTGTAAATAAAATAATTTTATTTATTTTATTTTTTTTCAATAATTTTATTAATATTTCAATTCCTATACCATTAATATCACCAATAGTTACCGCAGTTAGATTAGTCATTTATAATAACTAAATTATATATTTTAGAATAATCTTTAATAAATTTTTTTTCAATTTCATCTACATTTAGATTTATCAATTTATTAAGATTTAAATTATTTAATATTTTTTTATCAAATGTAATATTGCATAATATAACATATATATTTTCTTCATCATTATTGAACTTAATATAATCATTTATATTAATAAGTTTAGTCTTTATTTCATTATTTAATTCTGTAAATTTATATTCTTTACTTATAATATTTGCTTTGTTACTCAAATTAGTTAAATTATTACATTTTAAATCATTATCACTTAAATCCAATTCAGATCTTACACTAAATATGGTTCCATTTATTCCATTAAATGTTTCAAAGCCTTTTTCTATAAATA
>CACNCX010000007.1 GCA_902619045.1 uncultured Alphaproteobacteria bacterium
TATGAGGAATATTTAAATTAGATCTAAGCTCTAAAATCCAATCCATAAAATTATTAAATGTTGCTGATTTTAAATTTATATATCTTGAAATATCAATAATTTTTTCTTCAATTCCTTTTTTATTATATTGTAAAACATATGGCATAAATACTGCATTGGTTAATCCATGATGTGTATTATAAATTGCACCAACAGGATGACTTAAAGAATGGATAGCACCTAAACCCTTTTGAAAAGCTATTGAGCCCATAGATGAAGATGCTAGCATATGCGATCTAGCTTCTAGATTTGATCCATCATTAAAAGCAAGAACAAGATTATTTTTTACTAATCTAATGCCCTCTAATGCAATACCTTGTGAATAAGGATGAAAAATATTCGACAAATATGCTTCTAAGCAATGAGCAAGCGCGTCCATTCCTGTAAAGGCTGTTAGATTTGCAGGAAGTGGAATTGTCAAATTTGGATCAAGGATAACAATTGATGGAAGCATTTTTGGATGGAAAATTATTTTTTTTTCTTGTGTTTGTTCGTTTGTAAATACTGACGCTCTTCCAGTTTCAGAACCTGTTCCAGCTGTAGTAGGTAGAGCAATTATAGGAAAAATTGAATCTGCATTAGCTCTAGTCCACCAGTCACCAATATCTTCAAAGTCCCAGATTGGTCTTTCTTGCTTGGCCATGAATGCAATTGCCTTTCCTGTATCCATACCCGAGCCTCCACCAACAGCTATTACTCCATCATGTTTATTTTCATTAAATGCTTTAACACCATCTTCAACATTCTTACCTGTAGGATTTGATTTAACATCACTATAAACAATTGCCTGTTTATCTAAACAATCATTTAACTTATTAATAATGTTTGTTTTTAAAATTCCATTATCAGTAACAATTAATGGTTTTTGAATATTTAATTCTTCACAGGCTTTTTGTATTTCTTTTATTCTATCAACACCAAACCAGATTGTAGTAGGATAATTCCAATTAATATTTTCCATAATCTTAAATATTTCTTATATGATAGCTTTTTGCTCTTGTTAAATGATCAAATCCTAGAACAGATAAAGTAACGCCAATTCCAGTATCTTTTACACCGGTCCATGCTAAGCCGGGATCTAAGTAATCACATCTATTCATAAAAAAAGTTCCTGTCTCAACATTTTTTCCAAAATTTTCTGCAAAAGACTTATCATTTGTCCAAATACTTGCTGTTAACCCATAAGAACTATCATTCATTAGAGATAAAGCTTCATTTTCATTTTCTACTTTCATTATTCCAACTGAAGGACCAAATATTTCTTCCATCATATATTTCATCGAATGATCGACATTAATAAGTGCACTTGGGCTTACATAACAATTATTACCATCATCTAAATTAAATTTTTTGTTATCTATAATATTCTTTCCACCTTGACTAATTGCGTTGTTAACTTCAGATCTAATATAATTTGCAGCAGATTGCTTCACTACTGGACCTAAATTTGTCTCCATCTCTAGTGGATTTCCTAAAATATATTTCTCAGTTACATCTTTAAATTTTTCTACAAATGTATTGTATATTTTTTTATCAACATAAATTCTTTCGATACCACAACAAGATTGACCAGAATTGAAGTATGATCCATCAACTAAATTTTCAACAGCATGATCTAAGTCACAATCAGCTCTAACATAAGCAGGATCTTTTCCACCTAACTCTAGACCGGCTCCAATAAATCTAGTGCCTATAGATTTTTTTATTTGTTTTCCACCACTTACAGAACCTGTAAATAAAACATGATTAATTCTTGAATCTGAAATTATTCTTGATGTTTGATCATGATCTAAATGTAAATACTGAAAAATATTTTTTGGCAATGAAGATTGTTTAGCTGCCTCATATAATTCTTCAGCACAGAGTGGAGTTTGAGAAGAATGTTTTAATATAACTGCATTACCTGCAAGTAAACTTGGTACAATTGAATTAACAGAAGTGTTGAAAGGGTAATTCCATGGTGCAATTACAAATATAGTCCCTAGTGGTTCTTTGTTTATATAATTATCAAATTCATCATTTTTAATTGATATAACTCTTGATAGTGCTCTATCAGCATTTTCAATCATATAACGAGCTCTTTCTTCAAAACCTCGCATCTCTCCAGGGCACTGTGCTATAGGTCTGCCTATTTGCTTACATAAATTACTAGAAACATCCTTATTTTTTAAAAAAATTTCTACAAAATTTAAAACTGACTTTTTTCTTTCTTCTAAAGATATATTTTTCCAATGATCTCTTACAGAATAAGAATTACTTAGACTTTTTTCAATATCTTCTTCTGTTGCATATTCTCTTTTAACTAAGACGGAGTTGTCTATTGGAGTAATAGTCTCAAACATTTAGTAAAATTAGCCTCGTTCGAAATATCTTCGTAATTGCCAATCATTAACTGATCCATCATAATCTTTTTGCTCCCATTCAGCAGCATGGATATAATGATCAAGTACATCTTGTGGAAATATCTCTTTTAAAAATTTAGATTTTTTAGCAAGTTGGATTGCTTCATTAAGTGTTTTAGGAACTTCATTTACTTTTTTCTCATATATATTTCCTGAATAAGGTTTATCTAATTTAAGTTTATTTTTAATACCATATAACCCAGCACCAACTAAAGCTGCAAAAGAAAGATAAGGATTAACATCTGCTCCTGGAACTCGACATTCAATTCTTATGGATGATCCATGACCAGCTAGTCTAAACCCAGCAGTACGATTATCAATGCCCCAAACAGATTTTGTAGGAGCAAATGATCCATCTTGAAATCTTTTATAAGAATTAATATTTGGTGCTAAAAAAATTGAAATATCTGGTAATAATTTAATTTGTCCCGCAAGATAACTTTTAAAAATATCAGACATTCCATATTTATCCTTAGGGTTATAAAAAATATTTTTCTTTGTTTTCTTATCGAATAAAGAGTTATGAATATGACATGAACTTCCACAAACTTCTTTGTTATATTTAGCCATAAAGGTTACGGCTTTGTTATGTTTATAAGCAATTTCTTTTGTCGCATTTTTAATTAAAATATGATTGTCAGCCATGTTTAATGCATCGGAAAATACAACATTGATTTCTTCTTGTCCTGGAGCTGCTTCACCCTTTGAACATTCTACATAAATTCCACTATCTAGAAGAGAATTCCTTAATTCCTGCATCACATCCTCTTCTTTCGTAGTTTGGAAAATCATATAATCTTCAATATACCAAGAAGACTCTTTAAGTTTTGTATAATTATTATTATGAATTTCTTCATAAGTTTGATTAAAAAGAAAAAATTCTAATTCTGAACCAACCATAGATTGAAATCCCATTTTGTCTGCCTTAGCTAAAACATCTTTTAATATCTGTCTTGTTGAATGAATAAGTGGTTTTTTTCCTGAATGGTCTAAACAATCACATATTACTATAGCTGTTTTATTTAACCAATTTGCTATCTTTATCGTTTTGAGATCTGGAATTACAGTCATATCTCCATAACCCGTTTCCCATGAAGAAGATTTATATCCGGGTACAGTAAACATATCCATATCGACGGTATAGAGATAATCGCACATATGCGTTTCTTTATAGACATAATCAATAAAAGCTTTTCCAGTAACTCTTTTACCATTTAATCTACCTTGCATATCTGATACACAAACTAAAACTGTATCTATTTCTTTTTTTGTTATTAGTTTTTTTAACTGATTAAATGTAATACTCATGTTTCTTAAAATTAAATTTGTATCATTTTCATATCCTAAATGATAAAGAATGAAACAAAAATAATTAATTAAAAAACGCAGAAAATGGAAAAATATAAGAATTTTATAAATAATAAATGGATTGAAAGTGAGTCCAAAGAAACAATAAAGGTTGATGATCCTTCAAATGGTAAAATCATTGGTGAAATTTCATGTGCAAAAAAAAATGAAGTTGATCTTGCGGTTGAAGCAGCTAAAAATTCTTATAACAGCAGAGTACTTGTTGATATGCCTTTACTTTCAAGAGCGAAACTAATGAGAAAAATTGCAGAAGAGACAAGAAAGGTTTCAAAAGAAGGTGGTGAGCTTCTTTGTTATGAAAATGGAAAAAATATCGCTTCAGCAATTAAAGAATTCAATGATGTAGCAGATATGTTTGATTATTATGCAGGCTTAACAGATAAACTTGAGGGTAAAACAATACCTGTTGCAAAAAATGTTTTTGATTACACAGTTTTAGAACCATTTGGTGTATCAGCACATGTTGTTCCATGGAATTTTCCATTATCAATGATTGGAAGATCACTGTCATGTTCTTTTGCTACAGGAAATTCAACAATTATAAAAACTGCAGAATTAACTCCTTTGTCCGCAACAATTTTTGCTAAAGCAATACAAAATGCTGGTGTACCAGAAGGACTAATCAACATAATTTGTGGATATGGAAATGAAGCAGGATCTTATCTTGTATCTCATGAAGATGTAAATCACGTAGTCTTTACGGGTTCGGTCGCAACTGGAAAAAAGATACTTCATGCTTGTGCTGAGAAAGCTATACCTGCTGTTGTTGAATTAGGTGGTAAGTCAGCTGGTATAGTGTACCCTGACGCAGATCTAAATGAAGTTTTGGAAAGTGCACGTTCAGGAATATTTAGTGTTGCAGGACAAATTTGTACAGCGATGTCTAGATTGGTAGTTCATAAATCAATCAAGGATGAATTAGTAGATAAGCTAGTTGATATGAGTAAATCTTTAAAAATTGGACCTGGTATAGAAAAAGATACAGATCTAACTCCAGTTATATCTGAAAATCAACTTCAAAAAGTTGAAGGTTATGCAAGATCAGGAATCCAAGAAGGAGCAGAAGCAGCATATGGTGGAAAAAGATTAGATCGTGAAGGATATTTTATGGAACCAACAGTTCTAAACAATGTTAAACAAAGTATGACTGTAGCCAGAGAAGAAATTTTTGGTCCGGTACTCTCAGTTCTTGAATATGAAGATCAAGAGGAAGCAATTGATATTGCGAATGATACTGAGTATGGTTTAGGTGCTGGTGTTTTTACAAAAGATCTAAAAAAAGCATCTTGGACCGCAAGTAAATTAGAAGCTGGTCAAGTATATGTAAATAAATGGTTCACTGGAAATCATGCAACACCTTTTGGAGGTTATAAACAATCAGGATATAGCCGTGAAAAAGGAGTGGATGGACTTAAATCTTATCTTCAAGTCAAAAATGTTGGAATTAGTTTAGGTTAAAATCGGCCAGGAGAATAAGCGCTAATATCTATATTCGGCAGTTGATCTTTTGATAAACTATCAATAATTTTTCCCGTAACAGCTCCTAAAGTCCAGCCAATATGTTGATGTCCAAATGCATAAATGACATTATTATTTTTCTGAGATTTTCCAATAACAGGTAATGAGTCAGGTAAGGTAGGCCTTCTACCCATCCATGTTGATCTTACTTCTTTTAATTGGGGCAAAACCTTTCTTGATTGTCTCTCTATCATTTCAAGACGTTTTTTATTGGGTGGTTTATTTAAACCTGCTATTTCAACTGTACCAGCAGCTCTTATACCATCATGAATTTGTATTAAGTAAAATCCAGACTCAGACCAAGCAACGGGACGATTTATTAATTTCTCTTCAGTTTCAAATAATAGGTGATACCCTCTTTCGGTATCAAGAGGGAATTTATCTCCAAGCATATTTGCAATTTGATTGGACCAAGCACCAGCACTTACAATTATTTTATCAAATTTAAGTTTTTTATTTTCTAAAAATAATTCTATATTTTTTTCTTTCTGTGTTAAATTTTTTATATTTTGATTTATGTAAACACCGCCTAGTTCTAAAAATTTTTTAAAAATCTTAGTACTTATTGCTAATGGATTTGTTGTGTGTCTTGATCCAGTAAAAACTTGCCCAGCAAAATAAACATCAGCTAAATTTGGTTCCAATTCCTTAACTTCATCTTTTTTTAAATTTCTTACTTTAACGTTATTATTTTTTCTAATAATGTTTGCGTATTCATAATTTTCATAAGATTTTTTTGAATCAAAAAGATAAAGATTTTCTTCATAGCTAATATATTCTTTTACATTTACATCTTGAAAAATTTCATCGTAAGATATTTGTGAGTGCTTTAATAAATTGGTGAGAGAGTTTGCTATTTCATTAACTTTTTCTTTTTTACAGTTTTTTAAAAAACTTATTGCCCAAGGCAAGTTCTTTAAAATATAAAAAAAATCAACTGCCAAAGGTCCATCTTTTCTTAAAAGCATTGATGGTATATCCCAGATCAATCCAGGATAATTAACAGGAACATTTGCATAGTCTGCAAAAGTACAAGCATGACCAAAACTTGTCATTGAGCCAGGCTGCTCCCTGTCAATTAAAGTTACATTAAATCCAGATTTTTTTAAAAAATATGCGCTACATATACCAACTATGCCAGCACCAATAACAACAATGTTCTTCACTGTTCTATCGAGGTTTAATACCTCTGAGTTTTTCAGATCTTCTTCTAAGTAGCTCAACTGTAGTTAATAAAAATATAGAAAGAAGCACTAAACAAGTAGCCATACATAAAATAACAGGGCTAATTTCTTGTCGTATTCCGGCCCACATTTGTTTTGGAATAGTTAACTGATCAATACTAGCCATAAACATAACTATAACAACTTCATCAAACGATGTAATAAAAGCAAATAAAGCTCCTGATATAATACCTGGTAAAATTAATGGCATAATGACTTTAAAGAATGTTCTCATTGGTTTAGCACCTAAGCTTTGAGCTGCTTTTACCATATTCATATCAAAACCAACTAATGTTGCCGTTACAGTGATTACTACAAAAGGTGTAGCAAGAGCAACATGTGCAAGAATTACACCTGTGAAAGTATAAACAAGATTTATTCTTGCATAGAAGAAGAACATTCCTGCAGCTGTTATAATTAGTGGAACAATCATTGGTGAAATTAATATAGCCATTATCAAACCTTTATATGGCATATGAGGTCTACTTAAACCAAGAGCTGCCAGTGTTCCTAAAGCTGTAGCAATAACAGTTGCTATAATACCAATATAAAAACTATTTACAGTACCAACCATCCACTTTGTTGAACATGGAACTGTAGAAGAAACAACATCAGCACTACAATCGCCAATCATATTTTTGTACCACCTTAATGACCAAGCTTCTGGATCAGGTGGCCAAGCTAACATTCCTTCAGTAAAAACCATAAAAGGTGAAACACTAAAAGATATTGGAATGATTGCGAATAGAGGTGCAATTAGAAAGAAGAAAACTACCGCACAAAAGAATAAATAAAAATAGTAATAAGTTCTTTGTATAGGAGTTGCATAACTTGGAAGAGCCATTTGTTATCCTAACTTTATGTTGTCTATGCCAACAATTTTATTGTACAGCCAGTACAAAATTAACATTATCCCTAGAAGTATACCTCCTAGAGCAGCGCATAATCCCCAATTGAGAGTAGTTTTTAAATGGTAAGCTATCCAACTTCCGATTAATTTACCATCTTTTCCACCAACTAATTCAGGGGTGATAAAATATCCAATCGCAAGAACAAATACTAATAAACCGCCAGCGCTTATACCTGGAATAGTTTGTGGTAAATAAACACGCCAAAATGCCATTGCAGGTTTAGCGCCTAAGTTTTGAGCTGCTCTCATATGACTTTTTGGAATTACTCTCATCACACTGTACAAGGGTAAAATCATAAAAGGTAATAAAATTTGAGTCATAGCTATTAAAGTACCTGTTTCATTATAAACCATTTGTAATCGACCCTCATCACTTACAATACCTAACCAAACTAATATTCCGTTTATAACTCCATTTTGTTGAAGCATTACAATCCATGCTGTTGTCCTAACAAGTAATGAAGTCCAAAACGGAAGTAAAACAAAAATCATTAAAAGATTACTATATCTTAAAGGTAAATTTGCTAACAAATGTGCAACAGGAAAACCAAGTATTAAACAAAAAATTGTTACGTAAACACTTACTTTGAAAGTTCTAAACCAAGTTTTAATATACATTCGTCTTCTTTCATCCTGTAAGACAACATCACCATCTTCGCTATATGTTCTATCAACTGCATTCCAATAATAAATTGATGATCTATCGTTTACCATTTGGTTAAAAGAGTACCAGTAAGTTGGATCGCCCCAGAACTTATTTATTTTGATAAATGTCTCTTTATATGAAACTGGTTCTTCACCTTTTTTTACAATTTTTTTTATTTCTCTAGTGGTTTTTTTAATTAAACTTTTCCAACCAGATTTAGCATAATTCATTCTTGTTAGAGCTTTACCTATTTGTCTCTTATCTCCATTGGCTAATTCAAAAAAAAGACTTTTATATACTTCTTCTGGAGGTAGTTCGTCAGCTGCTTTATCCCAGTTTTTGTATTCTTTAAAAGTATTAGGAAAAACTGAATTAATTTGACTGTCATCAATACTTCTAAGAAGCATGTCGCCAATTGGCATTACAAAAGTAACGACAATAAAAAAAAGTAAAGGAAAGACTAAAAGAAAAGCTCTTAGTTTATTTCTTCTTTCAGCTTTTCGCAAACTTTGTTTGAGTGGAACTCCGTCCGTAGTTAATAATTCAGCAGTAGAAATAGTAACCTCCAAATAAAAAAGGCGAGATAATTCTCGCCTTTAGATTAAATTACAAAATTTAATTTATCAAGCTTAGTTGCCCATCCATGCAGCATAACGCTCTCCAATTTCAGCACCGTAATCTGCCCACCATTGTGGATCACTTACGATTGAAACTGCTAAACGTTCTGGTGTATTAGGCATGTGAGGCATAATATCAACACCTCCTGGTCCCCAAGGCTCATTGTTTTCAATGATTGGAATACCAGATGCTCTCATTGGTCCATATGTAATATATTTAGCTTGTTCAGCTTGTGCTTCAGGAGTTGAAGCATGCATCATAAAGTCAATAGCTGCATCTCTATTAGGAGCTCCAGCAGTTAGACAAAGATACTCTTGGTCTAAAACCTGACCTTCCCAAATATACTCAAAGTTTTCACCTTCAGCTAAGTTTGCTGCACCTACACGACCGTTATATGCAATAGCCATAATAACTTCACCACTTTTTACTAACTCAAGTGGTTGTGAACCAGCTGACCAGAATACAACATCGTCTTTGATTCTATCTAAAACTTCAAATGCTCTATCAATAGCACCTGTTTGATTAGCTAAAACTGTAGGTACTGCATTTGGTTTTACACCATCAGCTACCATAGCTTTTTCGATTATACCTGTTGCCCAAGTATGAATACCTCTTTTACCAGGAAATTTTTCTGTATCAAAAAAGTCTGCCATACTGTCTGGTTTTTCACCAGGGAATGCATCTGGGTCATAAAATACAACGTATGTCCAAAAGATTTGTGGTACACAACAGTCCCAACCAGAATGGTATTCAAGACCATTATTTTCCATATCTTCTAACATTGATTCACCATCAGGGCCTGGAGTTGATAATTCAGCAATTTCAGAAGAAATATCTTCAAATAGACCTTCATCACAACCCGTGATTGCATCAGATGGTAAAACGTCTACTAAATCCCATACAACGTTTCCACTTTCAACTTGTGCTCTAACTTCTCCTAATCCTCCATTATAGTTCTCAAAAACAATTGAGCTAGGATCAGAATATGTATCAGCATAAGCTTTTTGTTGACTTTCTGTATAAGCACCACCCCATGATGCAACCGTTACAGCGCTAGCTGCAAAAGGAGCAAAGACAAGTGACACAAATAAGAAGGCTTTTAAAAATTTAGACATATATATCCTCCTATTTTTAATTATTTAATCTTAAGATTATGTCCGTAATGGTGGTGTAATAACATGTCGTTAAATGAAAAAAAAGAGGTAAAAATAAAAAATTTCGGCCAAATACCGATAAAAAAATAGATTTAAATATCTAGTGCTCTAACATCCTCGGAATCCCAGCTTAAATTAAGTTGATCTCCTTCTTTATGACTAAAACTTCCTTCATTAGGGACTTTTACTATAAACTCATTATTTCCACAAACATCAAGCCTAGCTCTAATATGATCACCTAGGTAAATTAATTCTTCAATTTTTCCTGAAAAATTGTTTGAGCCAGAAGTAGAACTGTCTATTGAAACACGTTCTGGTCTAATAGATAGTTGAGTTTTTTCTCCAACTTCATTCACATTAATTTTTAACGCTTTCACCATTCCAAAACCACCATCTAATTCAACAGTACATGACGAACCATTTACTTCTTTAACAACACCATTTAATGTATTATTTTCACCTATAAATTTAGCAACAAAAGAATTTTCAGGTTTTTCATACAAAATATCAGGAGTAGATAATTGTTGTACTACACCATCATTGAATACTGCAATTCTGTTGGACATTGTTAATGCTTCACTTTGATCATGTGTAACATAGACAACTGTTATACCAATCCTATCATGAATATGTTTGATTTCGTATTGCATCTGTTCACGCAAATTCTTATCAAGTGCACCTAAAGGCTCATCCATTAATACAAGGCGTGGTTCAAATACAAGTGCTCTAGCCAAAGCAACTCTTTGTTGTTGTCCACCAGATAATTGAGCAGGAAATCTAGTACCAAAATTACCTAACTCAACCATATCAAGAGCTTTCTGCACTTTTTCTTTAATATCTGGTTTTGAAATTTTTCTTACTTCTAGAGGGAATGATAAATTTTCTGCAACAGTCATGTGGGGAAATAAAGCATAGTTTTGAAATACCATTCCAATTTCTCTTTCATAAGGAGGTATTTTACTTATTGGTTTAGTATCTAAAAATATTTCACCGTTTGTAGGTGTTTCAAAACCAGCTAACATCATCAAAGTTGTTGTTTTACCTGATCCTGATGGACCCAACATTGTTACAAACTCACCCTTAGCAATATCCAAGTTTAAGTTTTTTACTACTAGTACTTCTCCATCATAACTTTTATCGATCTTTTCAAATTTAACGAAACTTTGAGATGCGTCATTCATAATATATTTTGTAATGAAGCTTGAATAACTGCATGAAAACAAATAGTCAAAAGTTAATTTAAAAAATGTTCATATTTGGAGTTATTTTTGCTTTAGTTGCTGGAATTTTGTTTGGCTTAATTGGCCCTACTACAAAAATAGCATATAATTCAGGCGCCTCTGTAGCATTAACTATTTTTTTACGTTACGCAGTTGCCTCGATAATTATATTACCTTTTATCCCTTATCAAAAGAATCTATTAGAAATTTTTAAAAAGAACCTAAAATACTTTTTATCTATTTCAGCGGGTTCAATATTATTAACGCTTGGATTATTGACTTCAGTTATATTTATTGAAGTTAGTTTAACAATTCTTATTTTTTGCCTCTATCCAATATATGTTCTTTTATTTTCTATTATTGTCGATAAAGAAAAAATTTCATTAACTGTAAAGATTCTCTTTTTTGTTACATTTTTAGGAATTGTTTTAGTTATAGGACCATCTTTTAAAGTCATAAATATAGTAGGTATTCTTTTAGCTTTTCTTGCCTCACTTGGATCAACTAGTATGATTATAGTAAATCAAAAAATGTCTATTAAAGGTATTTCACCAATACCAATTAATATCTTTATAAATGTTTTTAATACTTTTTTCTTCTTTGTAATATTAAAAATATTTTTTTCTTTAAATTTTAATTTTGATATCAATATTTATCTTTTAATTTTAATTCCTTCGGTATGTTATAGCTTTGCACTTTTATCACAATTAATTGCTATCCCAAAGATTGGACAATCATATACTGCTTTATTTTTGTATTTAGAACCAGTGGTAGGTGTTCTCGGGGCTGTTTTTTTATTAAAAGAAAATTTAGAAACTTATCAAATGATTGGTGCTTCGATTGTAATTATAAGTTTGCTATCAGCTTCTTTTATTAGTCGTAGAAACTAAAATTGATTTTTCATGAAGTTAAACCAATTCTGACCTATTATTTTTGTAGAAACTTTTTCTGGAATATTATTTTCACACATTAAGTAAAAAAAATTATTTAAGTCACTTGGTTGTTTATACCAACTTGGTAACTTAGGCCATTTTGGATTTTTATCTTTAGATTCTCCATAGTCGATATTTTTGGTCCACTTTCCATTTCTCATCCACATAACTACATCATCAGGCCAATTTAAACAAAGATCAGACCCTATTCCAATATTGTCTTCACCAATTAGGTTTACTAGCTCCTTAATCATTTCACAAAAATCTTCTATGGTACAATCACCTAAATTTTTAAGATGGTAAGGATATAAACTTAACCCAATAAAACCATTTTTTTTAACAAGTTTTTGTAAAATATCAGTATCAATGTTTCTTTTAGATTTATGAAAGAAATTTGGGTTAGCATGAGAAATTGCCACAGGTTTATTTGAGACTTCAATAGCATCAAGACAAGTTTGCTTTCCTGCATGACTTAAATCTACAATCATGCCAAGTCTATTCATTTCTTCAATAACAGCTTTTCCAAATCGTGAAACACCTGAGTCTTTAGGTTCAAAACATCCTCCAGCGAGTGGGGTTTGATTATTATAGGTGAGTTGCATAAATCTTACACCTGCTTCAAAAAATTTTTCAATTAAAAATATATCATTCGCAATAGGAGCAGAATTTTGAAAACCAAAAATAATTGCAACTTTATTATTTTTTTTAGCATCCAAAATATCTTCGGTAGTTTTTGCGTGAGCAATAATATCATGATGCTCTGTAAAAAGACGGTGCCAATAATTAATTTTTTCAAAAGACTCTTCAGTATTTTCCCAATACACTAATGTCGCATGAATTGCAGTTAATCCAGATTGGTGGGCATTTTCAAATAATTCCCTATTCCAGTTACAATATTCCAATCCATCAATTAGAAGTATATCTTCACTTATTTTTGACATAGATTAATACTTCTATTAATGAAAAAACCAAAATTAACTACAGATATTTAATAAATGTTACAAAAAGTAAGAGAAAACGATAACTACATGAAACTATCAAGAATGGGTTCACGCTATCCTTCTCGCCTTAGTTTTTCTAGAAGTATGTTAAGAAGATTGATCAATGACAACTGGGAAATACATAAGTCAAAATTTGATTTAGATAAATATGGTTTCGGCACTGTTGTTTATGAAATAATTATTAATATGCAAACTTATTCACTTGTATGTTTCTCTGCTTTTCTAGATGATAAGGATAGAAGTGATAGAGTTATTGCTAGTAAATGGGATACAGCCTATACGTTACATGTAGGTAAATTATCTGATCAAGATCTAAATAGATTAAAAAAAACAATTCCTCTTCAAGAATCAGGTCGCAATTCTCCAGATGAGTTAATTCTTAGCAGAGCAAATAAAAGTGTAAGATTGTTTCAGTATGTTGTCGATTGTCTTTCGAATGGTAATCAGCCAGATATTTATGAAATAAATAAAGTTGGGTATTTACTGAGAACTACTGCTGTTTATGGTAGTGGTAAATTTGGATTATCAGATTTTACTAACACAAAAAATACAACTGTTTTCAATCAACCCTTTAGAGCAGAAATGTTATCAGTTTATTTAATTAGAGAATTTAGTATTGAATTAGTTGAGCATGTTGCAAGGCAAATTAATCCAAAAAAAGCAGTAAAGTTAGATAGAAAAATTAAACAACATTTAGGTATTGGTAATTCAACAGGTTTAGGTATGGCGCCTTTTATCATTAAACATCCAAAGTTGATTAATAAGTGGATGAAACAGTACACAAAGACATTAGAAGAAATTTCTCAAATTGAGTTAGATAGTATAATTTTCGAAAATTATAAAAAACTGTTGAATAAAGCTCTTAATTATCTTGAGGAAGTAAACACAAGTGATGAATTCCAAATTAATAAAAATAAATTAACTACTGAAGATTTAAAAAAATATATTTTCTATATTAATGACTTAGATCTTTCTCAAAAATATAAATGGTTAGATATTCTAGATTATTGTGATTCAAATTTTAATAATGATACTCAAGAAATTGCAAGAGTACAACTAATTGAATTGTATCCTCAAATATCAGAAGAGTTAGCAGAAGATATGGCAGATGAGGAGATAATGGAAATTGATGGAAATCAATCTATCGGAGATTTAAAACAAATAATCAATGATAAATATTCTTGGATAAAAGATATTGATTTTAACAACAAAGATAGCAATTATTTATTTTGGTATGTTTCAGCAGCAAAGTTAGAACCTAGGCTGGGTGAAAGATATAATGAGCAAGGAAGTGAATTGGAGCAAAATTTAGGAATTGCAAAAATGGTCAGTGAGTTATTTAAGCAAATAAAAAATGTAGATGAAAATCAATTAATTTGTGAATTTTTATTAACACATCCTGAATACAGAGGAATTGTTAAAAGAATACAATCTTTAAAAAATTATCCTTATTCGGAAGTTCAAGATAATGTTCTCGATAAAAAAACAATACCAATTGATATGTTAAGATTTAAATTATCTTTTTTTGGTGCCAATCGATATGATCCTAAGTCAGATAGATGGTTAAGAGTAAGTTTTTTTTCTGGAGCTCCTTATCTATCAGATCTAAATAATAAAAATGTTGATGAATGGGGTTTTGCAACAATGAATTCATATTAATATCTGTGAGTTACTCTTATTATGAAGTCTACACTAATTCACAGCGAGCTTTTTCAGGATTAGGGTTCACATATGGATCAGATGAAGACGCTGCATTTATTACAACTTGGCTTGAAATACTTGGTTTAGACGGAATAAAATTATTAACATTAAAAATTAAAGAATTAGATAACACTTTTAATGCTAGCATAGATCCATCAAATATAAATGATGAGTTTGATTGTAAAAATAAGTCTTCATTGATGATAGGGCCAGGATTAATTGATTATTTGATATCAAAAGTAGATAAAAAAGAAAATTTAAAATTAAATATAAAAAATTGCAATGATCCCATATTCCTAATACCTTTGCTTTATAAGTATGCAAAAAAAAATATCAATTCACAGTTTTTGTTAGATCAAAAAGTTGATGCACAAATAACAAATAAAAATATTAGTATTAATAGAGATTTTATCTCTACAAATTATCAAAGAAATTTTGATCTTTTACTTACAAAAAATATTTTAAATGAACAAAAGTTAGATATTAATATTCCATCAACAAATATAAATAATTTGCTATCTGAAGGCATTAATCCTGATAAAAAATCTTGGGATCAAATATCTAAGATAGCTTTTAGAACTTTTGTACCTGAGTCAGAGGAATCTAGAGCCAAAGGTGCTGGAGGTGGTGATGCAAATGATTAATTTACTAAATGCAAATCTCTTGGGACTTGAGTAAGTAACTCGTAACCTGATTCTGTTACTCTAACTGACTCACTTAGTTCTAATCCCCACGTATCCATCCACATTCCACACATAAGATGAAAAGTAACATTAGGTTCTAAAAGTGTCTTTTCATTTTTCCGGATACTAAGTGTGTGTTCTCCCCAATCAGGAGGATAACCAATACCAATTGAGTAACCAGCTCTTGACTCTTTTTCTAATCCATATTTTTCTAATACTGACCAAAAAGCAACTGCAACATTATGACAACTATTTCCTGGGTTTGTTTGTTCTAAAGCTTTCTCAATACCTTCATTTGTTATTTTTAATGTATCCGATATCTTTGGATCAGGTTTACCAACATACACAGTTCTGGATAAGGCACAGTGATAACGATGTTTCACACCACCTAATTCAATAATTGTTCCTTCATTATTTTCAAATTTTTTATCACTAGGAGTTAAGTGTGATGCTGATGCTGATCTCCCACTTGCAAGTATTATACCTAAACCTGAATATTCTCCTCCAATTTGTGTTGAATCATTTCCAGCAATGAGAGTATTTTGAATTTTTCCTGCAACTGTACTTTGTTTTACACCTTCTTTTATTGAAGCAAATGCTGTTGTCATTCCTGCTTTCACAAGTGTGCCAGCATCTTTCATAAATTTTATTTCATTTTCAGATTTTACATATCTTACCCAATTAATTAGAAGATGTGCATTAATAAATTTAGCATTCGTTAAATTATCTTTTAATCTCCTATGATTTTCTGCAGTATAATAATAGCTATCCATTTCGACGCCAATATTTTTACTTGACCAATTTTTGTCTTTAAATAATTTAACTACATAATCATATGGATGTAATGGTGGTGATTGAATAAGTCGCTCAGGATAACCAAATATATTTTCTTCATTTAAAAAAGTTGTAATCCTTGCACCATTCGAATCTTGCTTTCTTCCAAACCAAAATGGTTGATCTTCATCTATAGAAATTATTACTCCTTGTGGAACATAAAATGACCATCCATCATAGCCAGTTAGATAATTCATATTAGAGGGATCAGTAGTTAATAGAATATCAACACCTCTTTTATTCATAGACTGTTTTACTTTTGCAATTCTTGAATTAAATTCTTCTTGTGAAAAAATCATAATTTTTTAGATAATCTCTTTATCTCTCTAATACTTCATATCCAAACTGATCTGCTGTTTCAAGAAGGATCTCCCAAATTGATAAGGCAAAACCTCTTGGTATATATAAACAGTAATTATTAGAGGATATTTTAAATAACTTAACACTGACATGATGAATGGCTGTGCTAGCAGAAGATAAATCTGGAAAATTCCTAGGTCTTAAATCAATTGGAAGATGTCTATTTAAAAATAATGATGAATTATCTCCTGATATTTCAATACCTGTGAAAGCATGAGACATGTCTAAAATTGTTGCGATTTGCTCACTTATTTCAATTTCTTTATTAAATAGCCACCATTTCAAAGGTTCCATTCTCCATAATGATTTATTTTCAAATATTATCCCTTTATTAAAACTAGGAATATTTTTAATTTTTAGTTCTTTTGATAGTAAATTATTCATTTCATCAATTTTGTCAGGCCAACAGGCAATTTGCAAAATTTCTAAACTTTTTAATTCTTTAAATGTTAGAGATTGTTTCTCGCTTGATGAATATTTTCCAACCTTATAAATTGTTTCTAGTGCAGAATGTCTATGCATACATTCGTTCTCCTTTAGGATCAATCATATGTGGTGAAACAACTTTTAAATTCATTTGTTTATTTCTTACAGGATCTGCCCCAACTAAATTGGTATCTTTCCATTTATCTAAACCACCTTTGACAAAACCTAATCCAATCCAATGTCCAAGTTCAGGAGAATAAGTAACTGAGGTAATTCTTCCGATACCCTGTCCTTTAATATTATTTTTTTCACAGACAATAGTTCCAGCATTAAAAGTTTCTTTTAAGTTTGTTGGAAAGAAACCTACTAGAATTTCTCGATCATTATTTTTTAATACTCCTCGTTTTCTCATTGCGCTTCCAATATATGATTTTTTTGTAGAAGCCATTTTGCTTAAACCTGCATCATCAATTGTTACCCTTCCATCAAGCTCAGCGGCTGTTACATGACCTTTTTCAACTCTAAGTGCACCTAAAGCTTCTAATCCATATAAACATCCATCATATTTTTTTGCATTTTCCCAAATTAGGTCCATCATTGTATTAGCAAAATCTGATTTGACATAAACTTCAAAAGCTAATTCACCTGAAAAACTAATTCTTGCAATTCTACAAGGAATATTACCTTTAAGAAATGTTGAAGTAACACCCATAAAAGGTAAGTTATTATTAGTTACAACCAAAGAATCATCGACACAATTATTGAGAACTTCTCTAGATTTAGGTCCTGCAACTGATACGCCTGCCCATTGTTCAGAAACACTAGTCACATTAACATTAAGATCTGTCCATCTATTTTGAAGTAATTCTTCTAACCATGACATCACTTTTGCAGCTTCACCTGTAGACGTCGTCATAAAATATTCATTTTCTGCTAATCTCCAAGATGTGCCATCATCCATTACAATACCGTCATCACGCAACATGATACCGTATCTAGCTTTTCCAACTTGTAGTTTTGAAAAACTATTCGAATAAATTCTATTTAAAAATTCGGTAGAGTCTGGTCCTTGAATAGCAATTTTGCCTAATGATGTTATATCACAAATTCCAACTGTTTTTCTTACTGTTGATGCTTCTCTTATATAAGAGTCACTTAAAGTTTCATTTTCTTTGGGATAATACCAAGGTCTTTGATACAATCCAACTTCAATCATTTTTGCACCATGATCAATATTCCATTGATGCATTGGTGTTACTCTTAACGGCCTAAAATGTTTTCCAACATTTCTTCCGCTTAAGGCACCTATAGATACAGGAGTATAAGGAGGCCTGAAAACAGTAGTCCCAACTTCTGGAATTTCTTTATTTAAAAGTTCAGCCATTAAAGATAATCCAATGATATTTCCCATTTTTCCTTGATCGTTTGCCATACCTAAAGTTGTGTATCTTTTAAGATGCTCTACCGAAATGAAACCTTCACGATGCGCGAGTCTTACGTCATCTGTCGTTACATCATGTTGATAATCTACAAAACTTTTTGATCTAGATTTTTTATATTTTACTTCATACAGTGGTTGTATGGGATTTTTCCATCCACCAGGTTTTGGGAAAAAATAATTTGTTTTAGAAATACCTAAACGGTTCAACGCATCAGTAGTTCCTGCTATCCCAGAAGCAATACAATCATTTTTATTCCATAAACCTCTAGAAGAACCTACCATTGTAATATTTTCTTTTGTGTCACTTGGTAAAAAACAAGCATTGTTATAATCCCATTTAGGCTTTACGCCTCTGTGAGATAACAAATGTACAGCAGGTGACCAGCCACCTGATAATAGAACCTGATCACAATCTATAGTTTCAGATTTATTAATAGTTTCACTTTTTGATATATCTAAACTATGAATTTTTTTTGAACCATTAATATTATAAGGTACATACCCTTTTCTAATTTCAAAACTTTTATTTGTCTCAATTTCAAAATTAGTTCGTGAATCAAGAACAGTTACATTGGCCCCAGCTTCTGATAATTGATTTGCTGTTTCATAAACAGAATCATTATTTGTAGCTATCACAATTCTTTTTCCGGTGAGTACACCATATCTATTCAAATAATGCTTTGATGCATTTACAGTCATTACACCAGGAATATCATTATTATTAAATGCAATGTGTCTTTCAATTGCTCCAGCACCAACAATTATATGCTTTGCTCTAATGGTCCAAAATCTTTGGCGTGGAATGTTTACATTTGGTGCTGATATATGGTCTGTTACTCTCTCTAATAAACCAACAACGCAATTATCATATAATCCGAATGCAGTAGTTCTAGTCATTATTTTTATGCCTAGATTTTCAAGTTGATTTTTAATTTGTGAGTTATCAAAATCATTTTCTGCAAGTTGATTTCCTCCAATAAGACTATCTTGCTCAACTAAAATAACATCTAATTTTTTTTCTGCTGCCTCTATTGCTGCTGCAACACCAGCAGGTCCTGATCCTACAACAATTAAATCACAAAAATCATGAGCATGCTCATAAGTATCTGGATCAGGTAAACCAGAAGCACTTCCCATTCCCGCAGCTTTTCTAATAAACTTTTCAAAAAACATCCATATGGCTGTTCCTTTACCCCATTCAAGTGGAGGTATTCCCATGAAAGTTTTATAATAAAAACCAGCTGCAAAAAATCTACCTAAGTAATTATTTATTCCCGCTAGATCAAAATTTACGTTTGGAAATGCATTTTGACCACTTGCTTCCAAACCATTATATAATTCTTGTGTTGTTGCTCTTACATTCGGATCTCTTCTATCTTTTGAACCAATTGTAACTAAGGCGCCGGATTCCTCGACTCCACTAGAAAATATTCCTCTTGGTCTATGATATTTAAAACTTCTTCCAACTATACCGATATTATTTGCTAGTAATGCCGATGCTAGTGTATCTCCTTCAAAGCCTTTGTAATTTTTTTTATCCCAACTAAAGGATAAAATTTTATCTCTATTAATTTTTCCATAGTTATCTATTCTTCTTGTCTTCATTTATTATTTTCTACAACCTTCTGTAAATCCGGATGGCATGGTTTGACACTTTTTATTTCATGAGTGACAGTAGAACGTTCAACTACCAACCACATTCTACATCCATTAGAATGATGCCATGTTTCAAATTGAAAACCTTTTATATTTTTTCTGAAAAATATAGCTTCAGTCCATTCTTTCTCTGATGCATCTAACGAAGGATAATTGATTGTTGCATCTCCTCCATAACTAAATTCACTATGATCTCTTTCACCACAATAAGGACAATTGATTCTAATCATTTAACCGTGCAATTTTGGATCAGGTCCTGCGCCACGTTCATCAATATTGATACCTTTTTCAAATCTTTCTAAATTATGATTTTGTACGTAGTTATGCGGGTTTTCATTTGCAATTAAGTCGGCAAAATACCAACCTGATGCAGGACTAGCTTTGAAACCACCATAGTTCCAACCAGCATTTAAATAGAGATTTGATATTGGCGTTTTACAAATAAAAAATGATCCGTCCATTGTCATGTCCATAACACCTGCCCAATGACGAAGTAATCTTATTCTTCCAAGTGAAGGAAATATTGCCATGGCCGCTTCGGCAACATCTTGAACCATAGGAAGATTTCCTCTTTGAGCATATGATTTATACCAGTCAAGATCACCACCAAACACCATGCTTCCTTTATCTGACTGCGATATATAGAAATGCGCACCACCTACGCCATAAACAACAACCTGGTCTAGAAGTGGTTTAACAGCCTCAGATACAAATGCTTGTAGTTTATGGGATTCAATTGGCAGGTTACCTAATTCTGCCATTTGCCATAATACTGAAGTATTGCCTGCAACAGCAAATCCTATTTTCTTTCCTTTTATAATTCCTCTTGAAGTTTGAATACTTTCAATATTTCCATTCTTTCTTGTAAAACCTGTAACTTCACAATTTTGAAGAATGTCTACACCTAATGTATCTGCAGCCCTTGCATAACCCCATGCAACTGCATCGTGTCTTGCATTACCTGCTCTTTTTTGAACTGCAGCTCCAAGTATTGGAAATCTAGAATTATGATAATTTAAATGCGGAATTTTTTTCTTTAAAGTTTTTAAATCCCAAAGTTCTGCATCAGTTCCATGGAGTCGCATAATATTATAAATCCGTGAAACTGAATCTTTAGCACCAGGGCTATGAAATAACGAGACATGAGCTCGTTGGCTAAACATTACATTATAATTTAATTCATGACTTAAATTTTCCCATAACTTTAAAGAATGTTCATAAAATTCGTGATTGCCTGGCATCATATAATTTGATCTTACAATAGTTGTATTACGTCCAGCGTTTCCTCCACCAATCCAGCCTTTTTCTAAGACAGCTACATTTTTTATATTATGATTCTTTGCTAAATAATATGCCGTGGCAAGACCGTGTAGACCTCCCCCAATTATTACAACATCATAACTATTTTTTGGTTCTGGATCACGCCATTGTCTAGTCCAATAAGACTGACCATTTAAACCGTTTTTAATTACATTCCAGGCATTAAATTTTGTCATTTGTTTTATTAATTATTAGAATAGTTGATGAAAGTAAAATGAATTAACTTGCCATGCTAGTGTTATTTAATCACAGTTAACTTGATGAATCTGGCCATGTGTCATTTAATCTATAACCTTCTGGAAAAGGATCATCCTTATCGATATATAAAATTTGTTTTCCAGTAATAAATGCACTACCTGTTATTTTTGGAGTAATACAATTTTTGTTATTAATTGTAATTTCCTTTTCAATACTTGCTTTAAATGTAGATCCTATAATAGACTTTGATATAAATTCTTCATTTATTTGTATTTCATTTTTTTCTCTCATTACTGCTAATCTTGCTGAAGTGCCTGTACCACAAGGTGAGCGATCAAGTTTTCCAGGTCGTATAACAACTGTATTTAATCCTGTAAGTAATGATTGATTATTTTTTTTTAAAGGTTCAATAAATTGGCAAAAGGAAAGATAATCTAATCCTTTAATAGTAGGATGTTCAAATCCTATAGATGCGTTTGCTTCTTTCAATAATTCTTTGGCAACATTTACAAATTTATTTGCATTCTTTGGTTCAATTTTAAGATTAAAATCACTAGCATTACAAATTAAAAAACTGTCACCTCCAAAAGCGGTACTTACTTTAATTGTGCCATAATTTTTAGTCTTTAAATCTACATCTATTTTATCTGCAAAGCAGGCAAGATTAGTTAAAGTGACACTTTTAACTTTCTTATTTTCACAATCAGCAACAACTTTTATTAAACCACCGGGAGCTTCAAGTGTAAGCATGCTTTTAGGATATTTCATTTGAACAATATTTTTTTCTAATAAGACTGTTGTTACACAAATTGCATTTGATCCGCTCATGGGAGGATTATCTTCTGGTTCCATAATTACAAATCCAGCATCTGCATTTTTATTTGAAGGTTCTAAAATAATATTACAATGTTTAAAGACCCCTCCTCGAGGTTCATTTAAAAAAAAATTTCTCCATTTTTTATCTAAAAAAAGTTTTTTAGAAGCTTCCTCAGGTGAATTAAACTTCAAACCTTTAATTCCAATTACGACATCCCCAATTTCACCACAGCAATGTGTGTTAAATACTGTGATTTCATCCATGTGGAATTATTAGATCATCAATATTTTTAGAATGATGTGTAATTTGTTCGTATCCATCTTTTGTTATAATAAAGCTATCACCAACTTGTGATCTAAAATTATTTGCACTTGCCCCGCCATCAACAGCAAATACCATTCCAGGCTCAAGAACTGTTTTGTTCCCAACTACTAATTGTGGTTCCTCTAAAAAGCTAAAGCCTGTACCTCTTCCACATCGAAATGTAGGATAAGGGTATCCCTCAGACTGTATAGTATCTGCATAAGCAGCATGAACTTCTTCAGCTGTTACTCCAGGACCAAGAATTTCAAGAGCAGCTTTTTGAGATTTAACTGCAGTCTCAAAAGCTTTTATTTGTTCATCTGATTGAATTTCTTCTACCCAAAATATTCTGTCAAAACCTAATTTAAACCTATGAAAATTTGTAGAACCACAATAACATACAAATACGGGATCACCTTTTTGTATAATTTTGGTCGAAGCGCGATGGTGAGTTTTAGGTAAATCATGACCCGATGTCATAACAGGCAAAAAATGAATATTTGGAGACATATTGATATTATCAGGATAAAATTCTTTTAAAAGATCTGCAGCTTTTCTTGTTCCAGCTTGTGATTGTGCAAGTGCAACCTCATACTCAGGAACATTATGGCCAATTGTTTTTTTTGCTGCCTCCATCATAGCCATACCAACTTCGCCGGCATGCCGAGCTATATTCAATTCATGATTAGATTTAATCATTCTTATATTATCTATTAATTTGGTTAAATCCCCAGGATGATCTTGAAGTAATTCGTCTAAATAACTTTTAACCATTGGATTGATTTTAAATTTTTCAATAAAAATATTTTTATGCTGATTAATAATTTGAGGTAATAATTCTCTCCATTCATTTCCAATACCATCATTCCATGTTTCGACTGTATCCACAGGGCAATCATCTGGTACTAATAAAACATCAAGAAGAGGTGTAATTAAGTAAGTTTTATGATCATTTGAAACAACTAAAAGTGTTGGTCGAAAAAAATCCATATGAAGGAAGTCATGATATCCTGTAAAATAATAAATAGAGTCATCATCTGTTATAATTGAGAGATCAATATTATTCTCAGACATTTTTTTCTTAAGTTTATTTAAATTTTCAGAAAACATTTATTTTAATTGTTGTTCTACTAATTCAGTCCAATATGAAGAACCTACGACTAATAATTCGTCATTAAAATCATAATTATCAGCATGTAAAGGTCTGGAATGCTGCTCTGATGTACCGTTACCCATTAAAACAAAGCAGCCAGGTTTTTCATTTGCCATTACTGAAAAATCTTCTGAGAATAAACGTGGTTCAATATCACCATTACATTTATCGTTTCCAAGCAATGAAACTGCAGCTTTTGTTGCAGACTCAGTTTGGTTTTTTGAATTAAAAGTTATAGGACAGGTTGTTTCATATTTAACACTACCATTAACACCATGTGCATTGCAAATGCCCTCAACAATTTGTAACATTTTTGATGCAATTTTTTCATTTGTTTCTTTTGATAAAGCTCTTGCATCACCAGTCATTTTTACCATACCCGGCAGAACGTTTTTTTTACCATCGGTTATAAATTCAGTAATAGAAACTATACCATTATCTGCTGGATTTAATTTCCTAGAGACTATCGATTGAAGTGCTACTGCTATTTGAGAACCGACAGTTATTGCATCAACGCCCATATGAGGTAATGCAGCATGCCCACCTTTAGCTTTTATTTCAATTTCAAATAAATTTTCACTTGCTGTGATTGCTCCTTTTCTAGTGCCAAATGTTCCAATTTCCATGTTAGGAATATTGTGCATAGCGTAAACTTCATCAATTTTAAATTTATCAAACAAGCCCTCATCTATCATTGTTCTTGCACCAAAAGTATTTTCTTCATCAGGTTGAAAAATAAAATATACTGTGCCGTTAAAGTTACCTTTTTCTGATAAATATTTTGCTGCTCCTAATAACATAGTAGTGTGACCGTCATGTCCACATGCATGCATTCTATTATCAAACTTAGACTTATAACTAAACTCATTAGTTTCGTGTATAGGGAGAGCATCCATATCTGCTCTTATACCAATTGATTTCGAACTATTTCCTTTTTTTAAAATTCCAACTACTCCAGTCCTGGCAATACCAGAATGCACTTCTATTCCAAAATCTTTTAAAAGAGTTGAAACTTTTGCTGAAGCATATTCTTCTTCAAAACTAATTTGTGGGTGCATATGTAGATCATGACGCCATTCTACTAATTGGTTATGTAATGACTGTGTTTTCATAACCTACATACTATTAAATTCTTTAATTTTATTGTCTAGAGAAAGCATATAATCATAATGTGAATTCCAAAATTTTTGATCTTTTCTTTTTTCAAATTCTTCAAGACTAACACCTTGTTGCTCTACCCAAGTAAAGTATCCTAAATTAAATATTCTTTTCTTATCCATGTGAGAGAGTTCAAGCATATTATCAGTGGATATTCCTGATAAGTATTGTCCAAATAATTCAGCACAAACTATTTCATCATAATTATTATTAAAATCAGCAATGGTCTTGTTTAACTCTGACATATATAAATCTGCACCATCAGTAGCAACCGTTATAATTGCGTCATCACTATTTAAATCCATATATTTAGCTAGTTTTATTGATGCCAATATATTTGCTATTGCTGAGAAACCAAATTCAGGAAGTCGAGAAACAAAACCAGGGTCAAAATTTTTTTTCTTAATCAAAAAATTTTTTCCTATTTCAGTATTAAAAATCATATTTAAATTATTGGTAGCTTGATCAGAAACATCGACAACAAAATCTGTATTCATTACATTATGAATAAGAGGAACATGTTTGTCACCAATTCCTTGTATATTATGTTCACCATAACCTCCGTGAAGTAATGTTGGACACTCCAAAGCTTCAACAACTGCAATCTTCGTCTGTAATTTATCTTTCAGATAATCTCCTGCTGCTAGAGTACCGCTTGATCCTGAAGCACTTACGTAAAACCTAGGCGTTAAATTACTGCTACCTTTAACTCTAAGAAATGATTTTTCAAACGATGGACCGGTTACAGAACGATGAATACCATAATTATAATACTCATCAAATTGATTTATGATATCATTTTGATTATCTTTTTTTAATTCATTGCAAGCATCGTAGATTTCTTTAACATTACTTTCTGTGCCTTTTGTCTTTATAATATTTTTTTTATCTTCAACCCAATTATTCAACCATTCAAACCTCTCATTACTCATTCCTTCAGGAAGTATTGCAATACTATTAAGACCCATTATCCGAGATATTGCTACTCCACCCCTACAATAATTTCCTGTAGAAGGCCAAACTGCTTTATGTTTTTCATAATCAAAAGTGCCATTCAATATTCTTGGAAGCAAACAACCATAAGCCGCCAAAACTTTATGAGCTGTTATTAAGGGAAAATATCGTCCCATATTTACAATTATCTTTGCCTTAACACCTGTGAATTCTGTTGGTAGCACAATATATTCAGGCTCATTTCCAAAACCTGATTGATCTCTTTTATTAAACCAATGAACTCTAAAGAGGTTAAGTGGATTGATATCATTATTATTTATTTTTTTTAGAGAATTTTTAATATCATCATTAATAATTTGAGGGTCTTGAAGTTCACTAATACTTGGCAAGACAACTCCTTTTGATTTGAAGTAATCAGACGTTTTTTTTATTATTGCTTGACTCATAAATTAAATATTGATGCCTAAATTATTTGTTTTACAAAGATTATAAGCAAATCTTGCTATTGCAGTATCTTGTACGCCAGTTCCTGTCAAATCACATATTGTTATATCTTCTTTATTTTTTCTTCCTAAGCTTGGATCGTTAATAATATCGCCAAGTTCATTAAATTTTTCTTTAGAAGAAATTATATTTTGTTTTAAAGCATGATGTAATTCACCCATAACACTTGTTTGTAATTGATTGTCAGGTACATATTGATCGCAATGTTTTAACATCTGAGGATCTAATTCGATTTTTTGTTCTGCATCTGATCCCATTGCTGTTATGTGAGTTCCTTTATTTATCCAATCAAATTCCAAAAGCGGTTTTTTACTAGGAGTCGTTGTAACAATTATTTCTGATAAGTTTGCCAATTCTTTGCAAGAAGAAGCTATATACAAATCTATATCTAAATTTTTGAAACTTTCTATAAATTGATTCGCTTTTGTCTCATCTCTTGCCCAGACTATAATTTTATTTATTTTTCTAACTAACATTATTGCTTGAAGTTGTAATTTAGCTTGAATTCCAGCCCCAATAATACCAACAGAATTAGCATTTTGATTTGATAAATATTTTGTAGCTATTGCTCCTGCTATAGCTGTTCTAGTATCTGTAAGATAACCTTCATCTAATAAAACAGATTTTACAACTCCAGTCTTTGAATCTAATAAAACCATCAGTCCATTACTAGATGGCAAACCAAGTTTTGGATTATCAAAAAAACCTGAGGCAATTTTTATTGCAAAACTATCAAGACCTTCAACGTATGCAGCTTTAACATCTGATTCACCATGATATTTTTCAATATCAATTCTCATTATAGGTGGCATCATTACCAATCCCTTTGATAAGCTTATGAAAGCCTCCTCTATTATTGGTATGAGATTTTTATTCAAATTTACATGTTGAATAATATCATTTTTATTAAGGATGAGCATGGCTTAAAACTTTATTAAATAGTTCCGAGTCAATATTTCCACCACAAATTAAACAAATTATATTTTTTCCTAAGTGCGATGTTAATTTTTCTTTAACAACCATAACACTTGTTGCTGCAGCACCTTCAGATACAATTTTATGTTCTAAAAAGTTTATTCTAATCCCCTCAGCTATTTTTTCTTCACTTACTAAAACAAAGTCATCAACGTATTGTTGTACAATATTAAATGTAAATTTATTATCTAAACCAATACTACCCCCTAAACAATCAGCTAAAGTTTCAGTTTCCTCTACATCGACAGGTCTACCTTCTTTTAGACTTTCATACATTGAAGGGCCTCTTTCCATAGATACGGCAATAATTTTTGTGTCAGTTTTTTGAAGTTTAATAGCTTGTGCTATTCCAGATATAAGACCGCCACCAGATGTTGGTATAATTACTGTATCAACTTCAGGAAATTCAGTAAGCATTTCAAGGCCAACTGTACCTTGGCCTATAATAATGTCTTCATCATCAAAGGGGTGAATTAATGGGATATTTTTTTCTTTCGCAATTTGTTTAGCATACAAATCAGCTTCATCACTATTCTTTCCAATAATTTCTACTTTAGCTCCTAATTTTTCAATAGCCTCTTTTCTATATTCTGGAACCATTGAAGACATGTATATTGTTGATTGAATGCCCAATACTTTTGAAGCATAAGCAACACCTTTGCCATGATTGCCTGTAGAAACTGCGATGACTCCTTTGTTTTTGTCATCTTCACTTAAAGAAAGAAGCTTATTAACCGCACCTCTTAACTTAAATGAACCAGTGATTTGAAAATTTTCTAACTTTAGTTTTACTGTAGTATTTTCTGATAAGAAATTAGAATTAATTAATGGTGTATAATTAACATAAGGTAAAATTTTCTTATGTGCATCTTTTATTTGTTGAAGTGTTATCAATTTAAACCCTATTTAATGTAATTTAAATAGTTTACCAAAACCATCAATTTTTTGATTATTATTAGATAATCTTAATGAATCCCAAATAATAGCTTGATTACTTGAAATGATATCTGTCCTTAATTTTGACTCTAATGTTTCGATAATATCAATTACTTTTAATGCAGTACAAGAAACAAAAATACTATCAACATCTGTTAAATCAATTGAGGAAATTGTTTGCAATAAACTATCATGAGTAACTTTGGCAATTTCCGAATCATAATTTAAGTTAAACGAACTAAATGATTTAATTTCAAATCCACTATCAATTAAATATTCGTAAACTTTAACATTAACATCTTTTGGATAAGGGGTAAGAACAGCAATTTTTTTATGGTTAAGCAATTTGAGTGCTTTGACAGCTGCTGTAATAGGTGTCGTAATTAAAGCATCAGGTT